>JAYVPO010000052.1:0-2370 GCA_043757325.1 bacterium | reverse complement strand
CTCCTTGCGACGTACTAAGAGTACGACTCAGTCGCCTTCATTCGTACGCCTTGTCTTTTTAAAAGTTTGAACCTTAATTTAGGCTTAGCCAACTTTTTTAAAGACTGGGTTGTGAAAACAGATTCATTTCAAGAAATTCTTAAGGTTGAGCCGGTGGAGGAGCTACCCGAGGAGCCGGTGGGGATGCTGATCAAGTGGTATCAGTTTGCAAAGAACAATTTAAGTACAAGTTTTAAGGATTTTGCGACTTTGTCGACAGTCGATGAAGCGGGTTATCCAGAAGGTCGAATTGTGCTTATTCGAAGTGTAGACGCGCGGGGTTTAAATTTTTATACAAACTATCAATCTTCGAAAGGGCAGGCGTTAGCGAAAAATCCAAAAGCAGGAATTACTTTTTATTGGGATGAATTTAAGCGACAACTTCGTGTCGTTGGCGCTGTTGAAAAATTATCCGCCGAGGAGTCCGATGCTTATTGGAGCAAGCGCGCTTTTGAATCCAGACTTAGTGCGTATTATTCCAAACAGTCACAGGAATTAACAGATCGTGAAGAGTATTCAAAACTGTTAAAATCACCCCCGCATGAACTCCCTCGTCCTGAGAATTGGGGTGGCTATCGAGTCATTCCTAAGAAAATTGAATTCTGGGCAGAAGTCGCTTTTCGTAGACATGAACGGGCTCAGTACAATTTGCAAAAAGATGGAAGCTGGATCAAGCAAAGACTTTATCCTTAGGTTCCTTATTCCTGGTCTCTTTTACTCACTGTCCTCCTTTTTTAAACTGATATTAAGTAATGCTCGATATTAATTTTGAAAAGGAGGACAGTGAGTAAAGGAGGCCAGGAATAAGGAAAAGGGGAAAACAAAAAAGGGCAGAGTGATAGTTCTTCTCCTAAAATAGTTTTAGAAACTTTTAGAGAACACAGAGAAACACCTTGCGCACAATTTTGCCAGTAATTTTGCAATTAAAGCTTTAGCTATATGCAAGCGGCATTCCGCTTGGTCGAAAACTCTCGACCATTTTGAATCAATAACATCGCTAGTTACTTCTGCGCCACGATATGCTGGAAGGCAATGCATAAAAATCACATCTTTTATAGCGTGCTTCATCAAATTTGTATCAACACGATAGTTCTTGAATGCTTCAGCGCGGGTTTTTTTCTCAAGTTCCTGTCCCATCGAAACAAATATATCGGCATAAACGGCATTAACTCCTTGCACTGCCTCAACCGGTTCATAGGTCTGCAAAATAGTTGAACCCCTTATTTTTGCGAAATCTTGAGCTATTGCAAGTTCTTCTATCGGCAATTCATACCCCCTGGGAGTAGCTATCTTGAAATCTACTCCTGCCATGGCACAAATCTGCATTAAGACGTGGCCACGTTGTTACCGTCACCGATGAACGCAACAGACAGCCGTTCCCCAGAATTTTTAAAACACATCCTAAGAGTCATCTAATCTGCCAGTGCTTGAGTTGGATGATGCCTGTCACACAAGGCATTGATAACTGGAATTTTTATCGACTCCGCTATTTGCTGAATTACTTCATTCTTATAAACTCTGGCTACAATCAAATCTGTAAATCGCTCCAAATTGCGCGCGATATCCGGCACTGATTCACGACCTTGTTCGTTGCCACCGCTTGCAAAGATTTGTTGGCTGGATAAGAAAACAGGATAACCGTCCAGATAAAAAGTAGCTACCTCAAAAGCCACTTTGGTTCGCAAGGAGGGTTTCTCAAAAATTAAGGTTACTCCTTTGCCCGCGAGAACATTTTCTTGGCGAATTCCTTGCCTGTACAACTCTCGATAATTAAATGCGCGAGCCAGGATGTCATCAATGGCTGGCAAATTTAGGTCGGAAATAAGACGTAATTGCCGCATGGTATAAATTTATCAAAAAAACGTTTTACCTCAGGTATACTTTATCAGGCAAGCTGAAGGTGTTGATTCCAATAGCATCTTACCATTAAGAAATTCCAATTCCATCAAAAATAGAAATCCTACAGTCTGAACACCCAACTTGTGTATTAGATCTTTGGCTGCTCGAGCAGTTCCTCCTGTGGCTAAGACATCGTCTAGAATAGCAACTTTTGAAGTTTTGGATAAGGTATCCTGCGCGATTTCAAGTTCGCCCGATCCATACTCCAATTTGTATTCAATACTGACAGTCTTCCCCGGAAGCTTTCCTTTTTTTCTGATCGGCACAAACGGTATGCCAAGTGAAAACGCTACGGCTGAACCAAAAATAAATCCGCGACTTTCAATTGCAACTATACAGTCACTATCAAACTTACGAGCAATTTCAGATAATTTTTGAATTGAGTATTGAAAAGCTTTTTTGTTTGAGAGTAGGGGACATATATCCTTAAAA
>JAYVPO010000051.1:0-2377 GCA_043757325.1 bacterium | reverse complement strand
TTATAATTAAGACTAAAATAATTTTGAGGGATTGGATGCTCATGTGTCCCTCAAAATATAAGAGTAAAATTTTATAGTGGCTGAGCACCGTTTCAAATCAGAGCCCAGGCGGTTCACGCTCACCGATTCCACTCTAGAAAGATACTTTGAATTTTCCAATTTCTCTAGGAATGTGCCCAAACCTAGGAAAGAGGTCTCAAGCTCAAGTGAAAACAAAATCCGCTCATATCCTTTACCCAATTCCTTTTTATCAGAAGTGAGCTTGGTGATCTTGAATAAGCGTTGGTCCTGCTCCATATCACTAATACTATTCAATAAATTTCCTAAACGGCTGTTGCCATCTACATATCCATTCAAATCCGCGTCAGCAGTAGAGGACGACACCGAAGCAAGTTTTCGCGAGGAAAGGCGTTCATAGATTTCTCGATTAGAATCGAGTTGGCGTTGTTGTTCTTGCAAAGCAATCTCGGCTTCGCTTAAGGCCTTTAGTCTATCGGCAATTAGAAATTTACCGCCGCCCACACATAGACAAAAACCTACCATGGCCGCCAAAATTTTTTCTCTATTGTTTAAAGCGCGAAGGGTCATTTTTCACCCACTTTCGGCTGGTCGGCCACATTACAATCGAATTTAAAACGAAATAAATCTGGCGAGAACTGTCCTAGCTTTTCGGAAAAGCGCATCTGAACATCACGAAAAAAATAGCTTTGCTCAAGTGCACTAAAAAATTCAGACATTTTTTTATTTGAACTGCTCTGGCCCGTAATATTCATGACTCGTTTGCCGTCCACCATTGAACTCTGAAATTCGGTGAGCCAAACATTACTTGGCACGATCATGCTTAGTTCTTTAAACGCATCCGCCCAGTATATTTTATCCTCCAGCGCCTGGCGCACGGCTGCGTCTTTTACACTGAGTGACTCAGCACTTGAGTGCGAAAGACTTTGGATTTTTTCATTCAAATCCAAATTTATCGAAGCAATGGATCTCACTGCTTCTCTCTTCTCTGCTAACTTCAAATAAATTCCCAAATTGACCGAACCAAAGACCAGCATAAATAAGGTACTGCCTAATATGGTGTAGTTGCGCTTGTTATAGATGGGGTGCTTGCGCTGAATTTTAGGCACAAAGTTAAGCTTTGATTTTTTGTAAATCACGCAGCCCCCCTTAGGGCCATGCCAATAGCCGCTCCTAAGTGCGGTGCAAGCTCGCCTATATTCTCTTCGCTACTTTTCGAGGAAAATATTTCAATATTTTTTAGAGCATTTGCATTAACTGTCGGAATCTTGAAATTTGATTCCACAATGGAAGCCAAACCAGTTTTTGCAGATCCACCACCAGTGAGAATAATATTCTGGATATTAGAACCCTTGGAACGAATCCGGTAGTAATCGATGCTCTTATGCACCCCGATGAGTATTTCGGAATAGGCATCGTCTATTGCCTTTGCGGCTTGTAAGTCGGTTGTAGGCTGCTCATCAAAATTATGATTAATTTTTAGCGCGTCTGCCTCTTCGTAGCTAATTTTACAGGAGTCTACTATCTTTTGATTTACGAGTCCGGAACCTGTCCAAAGGGAATTAGAAAGAACCAATTCTCCATCCAAAGCAAGAGAAGTAGTAGTGTGAGACTCGCCTAGATCGATTAGAATATTGTAGCCAGAATTTTCTAAGTAACCATTGAATTTAAGCATCTCCAAATTTGCCATTGCCTCTGTGACAAGAATATTAGGCTTCAGTTGATAGGATATGAGTTGTGACAATTTTCTTTCTACCACTGACTTTTTCACACAAAAAATACGAATGAATATATTTTTTTCAGTCTTATTTAGAATCGAGTAATCAATTTGAGCGTCTTCAAGGGAAAAGCTGATTTTTTGTTCCACTTCATTTTCAACGGCTGGTACTATTTCTTCGTCAGGAATATTCGGTAGAGTGAGTTCAAAGACCATGATTTCTTTGTCATCAAAAATTGATCCCACCCATTGATTTTTCCAATTGTTTGCTTCAATCGCTGCCCCAGCCAGAATCGAGATATCATCTTGGCCTGGCAGAAATCCACGGCCACGGGCAAAGTCGACCAGGAAACAGTTTGAAAGCACCATTTTGGTGCCTTTTTTATGCAAGGTAACGCCCTTCACAGTTCTCGTGCCGATATCGATTCCAGAATTTGGTTCCATTTGGAAAATCAAATTCGATCTCCTTCGTTTTTGCTAACTTGGCTAAGAGAGTGGATCTTGCGCACTCTTTCTTTAAGCTTACTTAATAGAAAGGCATCGTTATCTTTGCCGTTTAAATAGGCTTCGTATAATTTCAATGCGTCGGCCCACTTACCAGACACTTCGTATAAATGCGCTAAATTGATGGTGGCCTCTTTA
>JAYVPO010000050.1:0-2378 GCA_043757325.1 bacterium | reverse complement strand
GGGTAAAGTTTTTTAAATTCTTTTTTAGTTCGTCGGTGTTCCACTTTGTTGAGCCATCAGCGCCAAAAAAATACTCTCTGAGGTTATTGTCGATCCCTACAATCTCCAGACCTTTTTCGTGAAATAGCTTTACTGTTTCGCTTCCGATCAATCCTGATGACCCTGTAATAATGGCTACCGACATATTTTATCCTTATTGAAAAAGCGCTTTCACGCTTTCATTTTTCTGTATCCAGCCACAAATTTCTTCGGCAATGTTCGCCGTAGATGTGTGGGGCGCCCACTGAAATGTTTTCTCTACTTTAGAGTTATCTGAAACATAAATAGGGATATCTACCTGGGCCGTCTGTGGCATGGATCGAATCGTGATTTTTTTCCCGGAAAATTTTTCGGCAAGCTGAGTCCATTCCACTAGAGAGGTAGAAATTTCATTTCCGCCTCCCACATTGAACACTTCGCCACTGTGCTTTTCGATTGCTGCAAATTGCTTTTCTAATAACGAAAAAAGATCGCGTGGGTGCAAAAGGTCGCGCACTTGGTGGCCGCGTCCGCCGAAGCCTGTATATTGAAGGGGCTTTTCTAAAATATGATTTGCCATCCAGAGAGTGAATACCCCTTGGTCCACTTTTCCAAACTGACCGGGCCCAGCGATCACACCACAGCGATTGATGAGCGATTTAATTTTGTAGGTATTCACGTATTCTTGGAGCAAATGCTCAGAGCAAAGCTTCGAGGCGCCATATAGGCTGCGAGCCGTGTTCGTAGGAAACTCTTCAGAAATTCCGTTGGCAGAAAAGCCCGCGCCACTCTTTGCTATCCTAAAACGATTGTCCACAGTTTCTAGAGGGATCTCGCAGAGTGGTTTTAAGGAATATACTCTAGAAGTAGACAAAAAAATCATAGCTCCAGCGTGTTTTCGAGTGAAATCTAAGCATTGAATCGAGCCCATCAGGTTTGTTTGTAATAAATAGTCAGGAGATCCTGTTGTGCCGGCATGCACACTGGGCTCTGCCGAAGCCTCTACAAAAAAATCGAAGTTGCCGAGATCGTTTAAATCGGAGGCTTGGCGGATATCTCCGTGCACAAATTGAATTCCCCGCCTTTTAAAGTCGGCCAAATTCAGCTCAGAGCCTCTACGCTTGAGGTTATCGAGCACTAGCACTTCCGCTTTGCATTCTTCGCTATATAATTTTGCTAGATGGGAGCCAACAAATCCGGCGCCGCCTGTGATCAAAACTCGCATTTAAAATTACTACCTTAAGTGCCCAGCCTAGCCAATTTTTCTTTTGAATGACATGGAGCGCAAGCTGTCTATTTCCTCTATGAGAGGGCGACTCTCCCTTTGCAATTCCGTGCCATAGGTTTCACAATGGGAGATGGATTTCACTTACGAAGAAGGAGTTTTTATGAAAAACAGAAAAATTTTGATTGCCTCGGTGGTAGCTGGTCTATTAGCCGGTATGTCTCATTTGCCCAAGGCCCATGCAGAAGAAGGCGCGGCCCCGGCGGTAAAAGCTGAGGATGCAAACACTGATAAAAAAGTTTCCAAGAAAAAGAAAAAAGCCAAAGGTAAAGCAACGGTGGCGGGCGACAAAATGAGCTGCAATGGAAAAGAGAGTTGCGATGGAAAAGATGGCTGTGGCGGAAAAGAAGGCTGCATGCATAAAGAGACCAAAGATGCCGACAAAAAAGAAAATAAATAAAATATATTTTAGTGGCGTGGGGAGATCCTCGCGCTTTTTTTTATGAAAAATCTAGGTTTTGGTGCTGGTTTAAGACCAAAGCATTATAGACATATTCTTTCGAATCCTGTGCAATTGGAATGGTTCGAAGCGTTAACTGAAAATTATTTTGGCACGCGAGATAGTTTCGGCGGCCCACCACTAGTCAACCTCCTTAAAGTGCGCGAAAAATTCCCCCTAGTTTTGCATGGCGTTTCTTTGTCGATCGCTGGCACAGATCCTTTTCCTCCCACTTATTTAAAAAATATTTCCGAACTCGCGCGGATAGTGCAGCCGGAATGGATTTCTGATCATCTTTCGTGGTCAAATGCTCACCAAAAATCATTACACGATCTTTTACCGTTTCCCTTCACTCGAAAAATGCTGCGCCATTTGAGTGAGCGGATAGATCAAGTTCAGAATTTACTTAAACGGACTTTAATTTTCGAAAATGTGTCTACTTATTTAGAATTTCAAGAAAATGAAATGCCAGAGTGGGAATTTCTTAGTGAGCTTGTGAAGTCAGCGGGGATTTCGCTATTATTGGATATTAATAATATTTATGTGAATTCCAGAAATCACGGATTTGACCCCCAAAAATATATCGCAGGTATTCCGCGTGGCTCGGTAGCCCAATTTCACTTAGCAGGAGCCGTG
>JAYVPO010000049.1:0-2397 GCA_043757325.1 bacterium | reverse complement strand
CACGCCTATAGCAAAATTCTATTCCCCGATTTTTTTGAGTGGCTTAAATTTTTAAACGAGACTGCTGCAAAAACAGACTACGACTGGTACTTAAAAACCCATCCAGACTATCTGCCTGGTACATTAGAGACCATCAATCTTATTCTAGGGGAAAATTCGAAAATAAAAATACTGCCTCCGAATGCATCACACCGCCAGATAGCCGATGAAGGTTTAGATTATGCCTTAACTGTGTATGGAACTGTTGGAGTAGAATATCCACTTTTGGGCGTACAGGTAATTAGTTTAGGCTATAACCCAAGAACATCTTTTGATTTTAATTTTTGTCCCCAATCAATTAGTGAATATGAAAAATTGCTGCTCACTTTAAATAATAGCCCAAAGAAAAATTTGGACGCTGAAAAGGTGTATCAAGCTTATTATATTTTTTATCAATATGTGAGATTAGATGATTTGGTCTATCCATCCTATAGAGAAATGCTTAAAGCCCTGCCCGGTGAGCGCGCATTAAGCTCTGAAGCCTACAGTTATTTTCTTGGCACTTTCCAGAAAAATAGGCACGAAAACATCATTGCTCGTTTATCTAATTTTTTTAACTCTTCAGAATCGCACCTCTATGCCCTGGAGCAAAAATCATGAAAACTTTGATGCAATCCGCTTACCAGCGACTGAGACATAAGAAAAAAATCAAACAGATTAAACGCGCGCTTAGAGAGAAAAGTGCGACTGAGCTAATCGCACAAATTCGTCCGACAAAAACAAGCTCCCCCGCGAAGATAAAGTCGACACTAGAAAAATTTGTGTCTCCTTACAAAATTAATCTTTGCTCAGGTGGGATAAAAATTGAAGGCTATATCAATTTAGACATAGATGAGTCGTCGGATATCAGAATTGATCTCGAGCGAAATTTTCTCCCCCTACCCAATATGAGCGTCGAAAATCTAGTATGTATTTCAGCAATCAATTATTTTGAGAAAGAAAGAGCTTTCGAAATAATTCAAGACGTGTGGCGAGTAATGAAGCCAGGTGGAATAGTGCGCTTTGCTGTGCAAGACTTGCAAATCTTGGCCAAGAAATATTTAGAGAAATCTGAAGACTTTTATTTTCGCCAACTGGATTCCGGATCCATACGATTCCCCGGAGAAACATTTTCGGATAAATTTTTGCATTTTTTTTACGGATTTGGAACGCTTCAAGGAAAGCGTAGCAAGTATATTTATGATTTTGAAAGTTTGTCCACTTTATTCGAAAAAGCTGGATTTCAAGACCTTCAACAGAAAAAATATAGAGAAAGTGCAATCGCAAATATTGATCAGATTGACAATCGTCCCGAACAAATGTTCTTTCTTGAGGCAAAAAAACCACTCACCTCTGAAATTTTAGTGAAAGCCCGAGACCATGAAATTAATGGTGAACTGGAAAAATGTTGGCAGCTTTGGATCTATGCATTAACTATCGACATACATTGCATCGAAGCTTTTGAAAAAATTGCAATTCAGCTCAAAGCCGAAAAGCAAGCCGACGATATCCAGCGTTTATGTAAATTTCTATTAAAAAATGATCCAGACCATCGTGGAGCGAATTTACTTATTCGTGAACTTCCGCGAGCGCCAATCCCCGCAAAGCAAAAGATCCAATTTCCCTTAGAGCAACCAGCTTTATCATTCCAAGAATCTTTAAATGCGTCCATTAAATGGATTTGTCATGCTCAGGATCAAGGAACAGATAAAGGCGTTCCCGCAATTTATCTGGCTGCCCCGAAAAAATTTACAAAATCTTATCCTGAAACTACTGGCTATATTATTTCAACCCTGCTTGCCCAATATGATCTCACAAAAGACTCCTCACTGCTGCAAAGAGCCAAAGAGATGGCTGATTGGGAGTTATCCATACAATTGCCAACTGGCGGAATTGGCGAGCCTGTTGGCCAGTTTCTTCCGGAATCTAGAGTTTTCAACAATACCCAGGTGCTGCTTGGCCTTGTGGCAATTTTTAGAAAAACGAATGAGCAAAAATATCTAGATTCAGCTCGTCGAATAGTGAGATCCACAGTATTAGCTTTGGATTCTGATGGAGCATTTCGTCGCCTCAGCTCAGGTAGCCCTAGGACCTACTATTCAAGATGTGCTTGGGCACTGCTAGAATTTCACCAGATTGAAAAAAATTCGATGGTGTTTGAAGCAGCATTGAGAATCATTCATTGGACAATGAATCAAATGAATGGAGAAGCATGGTTTTGGGAAAGTAGCTTTGATGAACCATCTCGCCCCATCACTCATTTACTTGCATACACCCATGTGGGCCTTTTAGAGTGCCATCGAATATTGAAAACCACCACGCCATATAATTACGACTGGCTGAGTGCGCCCATGCAGAGGGCTGGAGACCACCTTTTAG
>JAYVPO010000048.1:0-2402 GCA_043757325.1 bacterium | reverse complement strand
CCAGCTAGTTCGTTAAAACTCACAACGCGTTTTCAGACTACCAGCATTATCATACTAATTCTATCACTGAATTACATAGATTTTTATTCGCAACTATGGAAGCCGCGAACAAGATTTCAGCTATACTTATCTGTTTGATATGTCAAAAACTCACTAAATTTTTAACCCAATCAGCCTAAAGGGTTAAAAATCTTCGATTTCTTTAACATATCAGACTACTTCGCACCCAAAAAACACTATTTGTAAGACAAAATTGATTATTTTTCCTAATTTAATACATAACAACACTGGGTAGAAGGTTATTTCACACACTCTGTGAGGATTGGTCCCATGCAAGACGTCACGTACCTGTCGGTCGGTTTCCCGTGGTGGGCGAACGTGATCCACACGGCCCTGTTTCTGATCTATTGGATCGGGGGCACCGTGTTGCTCGCGAAGCTCAGCGGTCGGCTGGACCGGAAGGGCACCCGCATCTGCGGGCTGTATGCCGGGCCACTGGTCAACTTCGTCGCGGTGCTGTACTTCGTGCTGTCCTTTGTCGGACAGCTTTGGTTGGTTGACAAGCCCGACCGTTTTGGGTTTGACCCGTACGGCTGGGCCTACGACGCGAAAGGCATCGTCGCTAAGAACGAGCAGAAGGTTGTCGTCGAGCACCAGTGGTTCGCGAACACGTTCCTAGCGAAGAAGGTAGATCCGCAAGATATCAAATTCGGCGGACAGTACAGCTTCCAGATGACGATCCGCGAAGTCGAGGAAATCGTGCATCACGACAAGCGCTTTACGTCCAAGATCCCTGCCGTTCTCTTTTTGAAAGGAGATGTCAACGGTAAGGAGGTTATGGTCAGCGTCAAGTTCGACAAGTCGATCCGAATTCCGACAAAGGGAGACTTGGTAGAGATCTTCCTCAACGTCGAGAAAGATGTGTTCTGCAACGGCCACCTCTGGACGGAAAACTACAAGGTTCTGTAAACCCATTTTCGTGACCCACACATTTATGTGTCGGGTCACTTTTTTTTGAAAATTTTAGAATATAAATTTTTATAAGGGATTTAATAAAACAAAAAATACTACCCTTTATAAAATAATTATATAAACATATTAGCTTTTCTTTTCTTTCACATTTAGTGTTTGTTTATAGTTATATTGTTTAGCTAAAGTGCTAGCGACTCTCCCCCGAACCTCCTGCTAAGCCATATACAATATACATTCTGTAGGCTTCAAAATTATCTTCGGATAAGAAAATTCCACAAAGAATACCAATCGTAACCACTACAAAAAAATTTATGAGACCGCCTTTCCAATTTCCGAGATATAATAATCCCACTCCAGGAAGAAAGAAATTTAATAAACCAGCAATTCTTGAGTTTTTTATGTTATTTTGCATAGTTAATTTTTAGAAAAATTATCTTATGTAAATTTAGGAATCTACCAAAAAAATTAATTGTAAAATAGCGGATTTTGTCACTCAAGTTGTAAATAATATTTAAGGACTCAGGTTATTTTAGAAATAAGAATAACTAAGAAAGAAATCATAGAATTTAGTGAAAATAAAAACAGTGGCGCGTTGGGGAAAACCTAAAAAAACCCAACGCGCAACTGTTAGATGAACTCATAAGGACCAAACGGTTTTCTCACTTCACCACTACTTAGAACGGTGCGTTCTGGCTAACGTATTCGTTAAGCCACGTTCCAAGTGCAACAGTGTCCGTCAGATCCAGATTGCGACTTGCAAGCACTGCTGCATTCGTACAAGCACCGAAGTACTTGCCAGGCTTGACACCTCGTTGCATCAGCCCTGCAACAACTGCACTCTTCAACTTTTGATCCAGCTCATCTTGTCCATGAGCCATCAAGAGCTTAATCGAATCATCCGTGAAAAACTGTCGATGCACTTCCGCATGAAGAGTCCCATCACGGTTCTTCCACGATGCTCGCGCATCGGCTTCTTGCAAGATTGCAAGCAGTTCGAAGTACGGATGCAAATAGAACTTCTTGCGCTTGCTCTCTCCCATCTTCGGGAATTGGTGTGCATCCATGTGATGCCGCACCAACCATTCAAGGAGAACACACGATTCTACATCCAGATCACCCTTCCGACCAAGAGCCTGCGCTCGATCTGCCGCCATCTCGGCATGACCGTAAAAGGTGATCTTACCGCCTTCTTTTTCTTCCCGAGTTGCAGGCTTATCAATATCGTGGACCATCCCAGCAACGAACATCGTTTGAATTACTGCTGGAGGCAGATCCATCGTGCGCAGGATTTTTGTTACTTCGACAACAACTTTTGCCGTATGCACCAGTCCGTCACCTTCCGAGTGGCGATCCGGAGACTGCGTACAACCATGGAGTCTTCCGAATCCATGAAAGACATCATCAAACTCACCCTTACGCCCCAACCGGAT
>JAYVPO010000047.1:0-31851 GCA_043757325.1 bacterium | reverse complement strand
TCGCGGACAAACTCCGGTATTTTTTGCCAAGAAAACTTTCAAATCTGAACACAACTTGTCGGCAAGAAGCACAACTTATTTTGTGACGGGCCCTTAAGTGTATGCAATTGCTATGACACACATTGTTTGCTATGTTCATGAAATATTATTTTTTAAACAAGAACAGTGATCAAAATTGACTATACATTTAACTAATATCTCAAAACATCGAGGTGACCGAAGCCTTTTAACTAACGCGAGTTTCCAAGTTCTTTCCCAGGATCGAATAGGACTTGTAGGACCAAATGGTTCTGGCAAAACAACGCTTTTTCGACTGATAGTTCGGGAAGAATACGCTGATTCCGGCGATATCAATATTCCAAATGATACCGTAATCGGATATTTTTCCCAAGATGTAGGGGAAATGTGTGGTCGCAGTGCTTTGGAAGAAGTGAAAGCCGGGGCTGGAAAAGTATTTTTGCTCGAGCAAGAAATCTCTCGCATCGAAAACAAACTCGATTCTTTGACAGAAAGTCCCCTTTCAGATGACGAGCTTTCCGGTTTGATGGAAAAGTACGGTGAAATTCAGTGGGAATTTCAGCAGCTCGATGGCTACAATCTTGACTCAAGAGCCAAAGCTGTCCTAACCGGACTTGGCATTGGACCTAAAGAATACGACCGCCCGGTGGAATCGTTTAGTGGTGGTTGGAAAATGCGAATTGCTCTGGCGCGGATTTTGACATTGAATCCCGATATTTTGCTAATGGATGAGCCAACCAATCACTTGGATTTAGAGTCGATTATTTGGCTAGAAGAATGGCTGCAAAGCTTCAACGGTGCGCTGGTGATGACAAGTCATGACCGCGCATTTATGAATCGAATCGTCAACCGTATCGTGGAAATCGCCAATGCGTCGATAACTTCTTACACAGGAAATTACGAGTTTTATGTGCGCGAAAGAGATATTCGCAGAGATCAACTTCTCGCGGCATTTGCGCGGCAACAAGAGATGCTTTCGAAAGAAGAAGAGTTCATTGCACGCTTTGGAGCCCGCGCATCGCACGCAGCTCAAGTTCAGTCGCGAGTTAAAAAGCTCGACAAAATAGAACGCATTGAAGTTCCGCCGGAAAGAAAAATTGTCCAATTTAAATTTGATTCTCCGCCGCGTAGTGGCAATGATGTTGTAAAAATGGAAAATCTTGGAAAAAACTGGACGCATTCAGATGGGTCCGTAAAGCAAGTGTTCACGGGCGTGTCTGGAATGGTGCGAAGACTTAATAAAATTGCAGTCACCGGAGTCAATGGTGCTGGAAAGTCTACTCTGCTAAAAGTTATAACCGGCCAAACCGAACCAAGTTTGGGCGCAGTGCAGCTTGGCGCAGGTGTTAAACTAGGTTATTTTAGTCAACACTCTCAGGATCTTTTAAGTGCAGAGCAAACCGTAGAGCAAGAGGTTTCGAACAAGCTTCCGCATCTAGGAATTGGCGCGGTGCGCAGTCTTTTGGGAGCTTTTTTGTTTAGTGGAGACGATATTCATAAAAAAATTGGTGTGCTATCTGGCGGTGAAAAAAGTCGCGTGGTGCTCGCAATGATTTTAGCTGGTCAGACGAATTTTTTGGTTTTAGATGAACCAACAAACCACTTGGATATTGAAACCCGTGAGACATTGCTACGGGCGATCCAAGAATTTGACGGTACGGTTATGGTTGTAAGCCACGATCGCTATTTTTTGCAGGCAGTCGCAAATCGAACGTTCGAAATGAATAGCGGCGAACTTCATATTTATGAAGGATCTTATGATGATTATTTGGAAAAGCGGAAATTGACTTTGCATTAAATTTCCTGCAATTTCGGTACAAAAAAGTTTGATAGAAAAATATCAATGTTGCCGATCACAAACTTGCGACTCTGTTGTTTTTTTATTAATGACTAAGAAAATAAAGCTTTAAATCATATGCAGCAATGGCTAAAGTAATAAGATAGCAGTTTGTTTGATTGTGAATAGTAGATTAGATTGGTTATTAAAACATTATTTTAGGAGTTGGTTATGGCAAAAGGTCAAGTTACGAAGAAAAACACTAAGAAGGCGCCAGCAAAAACAGCCAAGGAAAAAAAGAAGGACAAATTAGACAAAAAGAATAATAAAAACGGTTAAAACATCTTTTATTAGCTAAATAACTTTAATCCGCAATTTTAACTAAAAGTAAGTTTAGTAGACTCACGGTTTATTAGAATCTTCCCACCCATCAAAAAATCTTAAAGCGTATCGTTTTTTAAAATGATACGCTTCGCAATTCGTAATAACCACAGCTGCTACTTAAGTATTGTCAGCCTATCTTAATTGAAAGATTCCTATGCATCCTATTGAAAAAACACAACCGTCCGAAAAAACTATGAATTTCGATGAATTAGCCCTTCCGCAAAGCCTTGCAACGGCTCTCCAAGCGATCGAATTTAAAACCTTAACTCCCATTCAGCAAGCCACCATCCCTATCGCTCTAAAAGGCCAAGATGTTTTAGGTTGCGCAAAGACTGGCACCGGGAAAACTGGCGCTTTTGGAATCCCGCTGGTGAATTATCTCACTTTTGAAAAAGGCAAAATGGCACTGGTTTTGGCTCCAACAAGAGAACTCGCCGAGCAGATATTTACTTTCTTAAAAACAATTAGTGGCCGATCGAACTTTCATGGGACTTTAGTAGTTGGTGGGGCTTCGATTCACAACCAGATCGCAAGTCTGCGCAAAGGCGCGCGATTTATTGTGGCAACACCAGGCCGCCTGTTAGACCTTATGAAGCAAAATCAAGTGAAGCTTGCCCACACTGGGATGCTGGTACTTGATGAATTTGACCGTATGCTTGATATGGGATTTGCGCCGCAACTTAAACAAATTATGCGAACTATGCCAAGCCAGCGTCAGACTTTACTGTTTTCTGCAACATATCCGCAGGAAATACTAAAACTTGCCGAAAGCTACCTGCATCTTCCATTTCGTATTTCGATTGCTGAAACTTCAGAGCAGCGCACTATTGAGCAGAAATTTCTCAACCTAACCGAGGACGAAAAACGCGAAACGTTATTTAAAGAAGTTGCTGCGTGCAAAGGTAAAATTTTGGTTTTCACTCGCACAAAACGTCGCACGGACCGTATCGCCAAAATGCTGTTGTCAACCGGCGAAAGAATTGAGTGTTTGCACGGCGATCGTTCGCCTCCTCAGCGCCGTCGAGCTTTAGATTTTTTTCGCGACGGCTCATCGCGGATTCTTGTGGCCACTGATATTGCAGGTCGAGGAATTGACGTCGATGACATCGAGCGCGTGATTAATTTTGATATGCCTGCTACCGCTGAAGACTATGTGCACCGAATTGGAAGAACGGGACGAAATGGCAAACAAGGTGTGGCATTGAGTTTTTTAACGTCTGCTGATCGCGACGTGGTTAGAGCTTTAAAGCTTGATATTCAACTTAAAAATGACGGATTGACTACTGACAATTCGCAACCTTCCAAGCCGCAACAGCGCGGCCGAGGAAGACGGTGATTGACAAAAACTATTTAGGACGCATAGTGTAATGATGTTATTTTATATGGGAAATACTATGAAAAATCTTATGAAATTCTTAATTTTACTGTCTATATCTGCAAACTTTGGCGATTTGGTTTTTGCGCGAGCTGGAGGCGGTAGAAGCTCCAGCGGCTCGCGCGGATCACGTTCGTCTTATTCTGCACCAGCTCGCAGTGCTCCAGCACCTGCTGCACGTCCAGCGGAGGCTTACAAACAACAAGCTCCTCAGCAAGCGACTCCTCAAATTCCACAACAAAAGCCTTCGTTTTTAAGATCTATGGCCGGCGGAATGGCTGGGGGATTTTTAGGTAGCATGTTGTTCAGCGGAATGGGTTTTGGGCGAGGTGGAGGCATGGGCGGTGGTGGATATGGCGGAGGAGGTGGTGGTATGGGTATTTTCGAAATTATACTACTAGCGGGTTTGGGGTATTTAATTTATCGATTTGTCAAAAATAGAATGCAATCTTCGAATCAGTCTGGAACTTTTGAAAACGCAACACCTACATCTTACTCTGACTATGTGCCAACGACCATTTCTCGTTTACCTGAAGATCGTTCACCAAGTAGCTCGTCAAGTAACTCTTCTAGCATCGACCCGGATATTAAAATTACGGCCGATGATTTGATGGATCAATTTTTTAAAATTCAGGCAGCCTGGTCAAAGCGTGACTTGAGTGCAGTTAAAAATAACCTAGACGATGTCATTCGGAAAGATTTCCAGGATAAAATCGACGAACTGAAAGTTCAGAAAAAAATCAACAAGCTTGAAAGTATTGCTGTTCGCAAAACCGAAATCGTAGAGTCCTGGCGTGAAGCTGACAATCGCGAATTTGCGACGGTTCGAGTGACTGCAAATTTGCTCGACTATACAATTGATGAAACAACCAACGCTGTTGTTGAAGGTAGCGATAAGGAATCGGTGAAATTCGACGAGTTTTGGACCTTTGCCAAAAGATCAAACGAATCACAGTGGATCCTAACGGCTATCGATCAAGATCAGTCCTGAAAAGTTACCAGCTTACTTAAATAAAGTCTTAAATTTGCCTGCTCCTGGTCCGAAAGACAGAGCAGGAATTTTTTTTCGACTTGAAGTACGATTTCTTTGGCTTTAATTGCAGTTTTTTTGCCACGATCTGTTACCGTGAGTAAATTGACACGGCGATCGTTGATATCTGACTTTCGTGAGATAAGCTTTAATTTTTCAAGCTTATCGATAAGTTTGACCATGCTCGCTTTATCGATTCCAAGGCTTTCTCCAAGCTCCATTTGGCTCATCGGTCCTTCATCGCCTAAGATAACAAGAATACCCAAATGGATTGTCTGCATTCCCATTTTAGATACTTCCCTTTCCGCCAAAGACTTTTGTTTGCTGGCCACCTTAAACAAGCAGTAGCCAAAATAATGTTTCAAACTCTGATGAACCTTGCAGATGTCTTCGTACTGCACAGATTCTGAATCGGTAAACTTTTTAGATGGATAAACTTGTGCTTTCATTTATATAGTTTTATCAGTAAATAGTTTGTAGTGCAAACTATTTCATGTTACAACTAATTAAGTGGAGTGAACTTCGTGATGAATTTTTTAGTGATTTTATTGTCTTTCAATGTGTTTTTAGAAGGTAAGACTCAAGCTCAGGAAGGCATAAGCTTAAAGGCTGCAATTTCCGAATCTTTAAGCCAGTCGCCTGCAGTCCAGAAGTCGCAAGCCGCAGTTGAAGAAGTCGAATGGAAAAAAATCGGCTCCTACAGCGGATTTCTGCCAAGTGTCTCTGGAAACATAAATTACTTAACCAACAAAAAATACGCACTCTTAGATACGGCGATTGGCAACTCTAACATTACTATTCCACAGGTTATTCCAACCACAACTTATGGTTTAACTTTGACCGTGCCGCTGTTCGACGGTAAAGCTAACATCAACCGGTATCATGCGACGCTGCGCCTAGAAGAGTCGACAAAATCTGATCTGGATTGGACTCGGTTTCAGACTCAGAGGCAAGTTATGCTGCAATTTTACCGCTCACTCGCTGCGCGCGAATTGAAAATATTCTCTGAACAGAACTTAAAAACTCTGTCGGAACATTTAAAAGATTCTGGGGTTTTAAAAAAAGCTGGGATCGCAACTCAATACGATGTTTTACGCGTTGAAGTGCAGGTTTCCGAGGCTAAGTCTGAAGTTTTTAACGCAAACGATAACTTTGAAATGTCAAAATTTCGCCTTGGGGAAGTTCTAGGCAAAGATCGCGAGGATCGAGACCCACAAGGAGAGCTTCCAATTCTTAAAGCCTCAGCGCTTGATAATGTAAAATCATTTTCTGCAAACTCGCGTTCTGATATTGTTGCGATGGAAAAAAAATCTGAAGCAAGCTCATTGCAAACCACTGCAGCCGAGAAATACTGGGTACCTAAAATATCTGCTTTTGGACAATACCAGTATTACAATAATATTAGTGATTCGTTTACTGACTACTCGGTTTTTCGCAGTGCCTATCAAATGGGGCTGCAACTTAACTGGATAATTTTTGATGGTATGTCTTCTATTTCTAGAGCCCACGAATCTGCGGCGCAGAATCTGCAATTAACCAAAGGATTGGAACTGACGAAACTTCACGCTAAACAGGACTTTGAATTCTGGCGTAGAAAGTTTTTATATTTTTGTCATATTACCGAATCGCGCTCGGCCGATATCGAAAGATCATCAGAAGCTGTACGTCTAGCCAAAGAAGGTCGGCGCGCAGGTGCCCGGACGAATAGCGAGCTTTTAGATGCCGAGCTTGATTTATTTCGCACCCAGGCGGGTCTGATTAATGCAAAACTTGGTGCGGTTGAGGCGCTTATTAATTTAGAGCTTGCCACCGGCAGTGTTATTTTTTTCGAATAAAAAGGAAGATTCTGGAATGAAAAAAAAACTAATTTTGACAGTAGTATTTCTTGTCGGTGCCGGTGTGATTGCTTACGAAGTTTATCAGCACTGGCTTTTTGTAGAGACTGATAATGCGCAGATTGAAGCGCATTCGGTTTTACTAAGTTCGAAAATTCAAGGATTTATTAAAGCCGTTCCAGTGTCCGATGGGGAGCGTGTTAAAAAAGATCAAATTCTTGTTCAAATAGATCCAAGGGATTATGAGTCAGCATTGTCGGGTGCAAAAAGCGAACTGCTATCTCTCGAAGCGCGAAAGCAAGACGCCGAGAAAAATTTTCACAGAATAAAAGATTTATTTAGAAAAAACGTGGTGCCTCAGCAGCAATTTGACTCGGCTCAAGCGGCGTATAACGACGTGCGCGCGCGTTACGATGGCACTAATTCTCGGGTTACGCAGGCGCTGCTAAACGTAGAATACACCCAAATTAAAGCTCCATCCGACGGCATTATCGCAAAAACTTCGGCCGAAGTAGGGCAGCTTGCTTCGCCCGGAGTGCCACTGGTCGGATTTGTGAGTTCGGAATCTCGGTGGGTGGTTGCAAACTTCAAAGAAACCGACGTCGAGAAAGTTAGAGTTGGCAGTAAAGTTCATTTAGAAGTCGACGCTTTTACAAGTCGAGAATTTCTCGGCACTGTTGAGAATGTTTACCCGGCTACAGGAGCGACGTTTACGCTTTTGCCGCCAGATAATGCTACAGGAAACTTCACCAAAGTTGTCCAGCGCGTACCAGTGAGAATTAAATTTGATGATCTAAAAACGGCCGATATCGAAAAATTACAAAGTGGTCTGTCGGTCGTTGCAAAAGTTAGGATCCACTAGAAAAAATATGTCACGCCAGTCTAAATTAATCGTTTTTGTAGCCGTTTTGGCGTCACTTCTAGAAATTATAGACACGTCAATTGTGAATGTAGCGCTTCCTACCATGATGGGAAATCTCGGCGCTACGCTCGAAGATATTTCAATGATCATTACGGGCTATGCCATTGCCAATGCTATTGTGCTGCCAGTGTCGGCTTGGCTTGGCGAAAGAATCGGACGTCGTAAATATTACATAGGCTGTATCGCCGCATTTACACTTGCTTCTGTGGCTTGTGGATTAGCCCCAAATCTTTTTTTCCTGACTATTTTTCGAATATTCCAGGGACTGGCAGGAGGCGCATTATTACCAACATCACAGACATTAATATACGAGCAATTCCCCAAAGAAAAAGCCGGCACTGCGGGTGCAATTTTTGGAATGAGTGTGATGATCGGCCCAACATTAGGTCCTGTTATGGGCGGGTATTTGACCGATAATTTTGGCTGGCGATCGATCTTTAATGTCAATCTGCCGCTTGGTGTTCTGGCCATTCTTGTGGCCTTGTCAGTGATCCATAACGTTAAAAAAGATGCCCAGTCCGAGGCCCGCGCCAAGGCACCACTTGATACATTTGGATTATTTCTTTTAGTGGCAGGAATTGGCTGTCTGCAATTTGTTTTAGAGCGTGGCGAGGCCGAGGACTGGTTGTCATCTAATATTATTATAATTAATGCTCTGATTGCAGCGGTGTGTTTGCCGACTTTTGTTTGGTGGGAATTAAAAACCGAAAGTCCAATTATAAACGTTCGGTTATTTAAAGACTCGGCTGTCCAAAATGGTGTTTTTATGATGCTGATGCTCGGTTTTTTCCTTTACGGAGTGGTATTTCTTCTGCCGGTATTTTTAGCTCGAATGTATCACTATAATGCCACGCAAATTGGTGTCTTTTTTATTCCTGGTTCCATTTTAACTATGTTTATGATGCCGATGATTGGAAAATTAATGCAGGCGGGAAAGAATCCAAAGCTTCTTATAGCGCTAGGTTTTTTTTCTCTAGAAGTTTGTCTAGCTATGATGACGCAGCTTTCACCGTTATCGCCCAAGGGTGAAATTTTAAGAATGCTTTACGTACGCGGTTTTGCGTTGGCGTTCTTATTTGTGCCGATAAATTCTTCGATTTTAAGCCAGTACAGCGGCATTAATATGGGGCAGGTTTCGGGTCTGATGAATCTTTTTCGCCAGATCGGCGGATCCATTGGAATCGCCTTGGTAGCAACGCTACTTAATGTTCGAAGCCATCAAAATTATCTCGATTTGAGCGGCAAGGTGACCCAACTTCACACCCAGGCTCGCGGAGCCTATAACGGCGCGGTAGCCGGAATGGCTACCCGGATGCCGGTGGATGTTGGTTATGCAAATCCGGCGGAGACGGGTTACAAAATTCTTTATTTTAAAGTGCAAAATCAGGTCTTTATAATGACTTTCTTACAGCTCGTTTACATTATGATGTTGATTATGGCGTTAGCAGCTATTCCCATCATTCGATTGAAATTAAAAAAAGGTCCTGTGAAAATTGTTGATGCTCATTGAAGTCAATTGCAAAGAAAAACCGCCAGCATTAACTTTACCTAAAAATTAATGCTGGTGGCTATAACCGTAAAATTTTTTTTACTCTAATGTTCCCTCGTTTCCATAAACGATGACTAATATTTCATACTCATTGAGATATTTCTTAAAAGTAGCTGTTGCCTCTAGATCACCTGGGTTTCTGTCGGCATGAAAAGTCATACTTAGCTTTCTCCAAAGCTTTTTAATTGTTGTGCAACCTTTGTACTTGTCTTTTTTACTTAAGGTAATCCATTCTGCTTTATATTTAGGCGCATTTTCCATTCCTTTTACAAATGCATTACTTTTACCATTCTTGGCATTTTCCGCTGCTTCACGTTCCAGACGTTCACGAGTAATATTTTCTTCGATTTTACGTTTTCGGTTGAATTCCTCTTTAACGATGTCATCGTTAACCAATCTTTCACGCATGAGAGGTTGATCAAATACAAGGTGCTTTCCCCGGAAAAAACTCGCAGTTAGTAGTCCATGAGCAAGTTCGTGAAGATGATAATCCACACTCTGGAGAGGGTCCGGTGCATTTGAGTCATAAAATTTTTGCTCTAGAAACCTACTTAGTATGGGACTAGTACCAAAAACCCCAGTATCGACAGCGAGCATTACGATTTCATTAGCAACAAAAGGAATGTTTTTAAATG
Organism: bacterium; assembly: GCA_043757325.1. Classification (GTDB taxonomy): domain Bacteria; phylum Bdellovibrionota_B; class Oligoflexia; order Oligoflexales; family RGVZ01; genus JAYVPO01. Next base: position 22,326 of record JAYVPO010000047.1, on the reverse strand, counting down.
GCGTACCAGATTTTATTGCGGAATTTAATTCGGCCTGATAGGCAGCGGAAGCTGTTGGCTTTTCTTTAAATTCCAATTCTAATTTCTGAGAACTTGCTTTTGTCAATCCTGTCCACTTTGATACACGAGATAGAACTTTCGAGGTAATAAACTGAGCACCTTGCTGCGTAAACACAATAGCTGCAAAGTTAACTAAACTTGTCAGAACATCTTTTCGAGTTATTTCCTGCGATTCACCATGTATACCATAACTAAAAGCTCTTTGGGCACCTTCGAATGACAGCCAACCCCCGACAAAACCAGCTATACCTTGGCCACCCTTGGTCAGCACTCCGCGTGGAACTTTCATCCCCAAAAATGCCTTTGCTGGAGTAGCAATTCCGCGGCTCATAATTCTCGTAGTAAACGCACTTAAAGGTTGTGCAAATTTGGCTGATAAACCGGCGGCACTTAACATCAAAATTTGATCGGTAAGCACTCGGACATTTGCGCGATAGGTTTTCTCGTGAAGCTCTCTCCAAAGAAAAGCTATTACCCGGTCTTCTATATCAGCACTTTTATAACCACAGACTTGTTGTAGATTAACCATTGAATTATTTATTGTAGGATGCGCAACATAAAGCCTGTTTTTTGGGAAATTTATAAAATGGTTCTGATTTAATGTTTTTGAAATATCATCTTCATCTTGCAGGTTTTCTTCAGTTGGATACCAGTAGCCGTAGCAAGCGAAAACAAGTAATGGCTTAACATCATCCATTACACTTTGGTCAAACTTCGTTTCTGCAAATTCATTTTTGACGTCAAGATCTTTTTCTTGTTTTAGATAATCGAAGGTTGCCTTTAAATGTTTGGAGTGCTCCATAACTTGAGACGCTTGATAATCTAATGACCGGAATCTTGGAAATCTTGCACTGAGCCAAATTTCCATGCGATTTCTCTTAACCATTTCCTCGCTCAGTTCAGGAAGGCTAGATTTACTTTTTTTACCAAACTCGACCAATTTTAAGTTGTCACACTGATCTAAACAGGTCAAACCGATATTGGAACGGTCTAGTTTTTGATTTAAAAGCATTTCAGTGCCTAATACTTCGCTTTTAAATACCAAAGTTACAATCTCGGTACAATGATAAAGCTCTTGGTAAAATTTATATCGTTCTGCAAGAACAGGACTTGAAATAAGTGCAGCGTGTAATTTTTGGAAAGTCTCAAGCCACTCGTGCCGCAAAGGCATTAAATCTTCATTGGTATTAATTTGCGCGAGTAAAATTAAGGCTGCGATGGGATCAAAAAGTTTTTGATTTTCCAAACCTCGATTTATACCAGTGTTTATTCGGGCGAGAAGTTCGGCAGCATTATTTTGGTTTACTCGATAGGCCAGATACATTTCTATCGCTTTTAACTCGGCCTTTAATCGTTGAATTCTTTCGAATTCACCCAAAGCCGCGTTTGCTACTTGCGAAGGGATGTTACTAGGTCCTAATTTTAATACTGAATTTATAACATCGTTAACTTCAGCGTCTAAACCCACTAGTTGTTTTGCACCTGGAATTGGTTTGACTGTCATGTCGCCAAAGAATTTTGCAAATCGATGTGGTTTAAATTTTTCAAGCCAGACGATGCGCTCGAAAATTTCAAGATTTAAAGCTGCAATTTTGCCCCCAAACTTGAGGTCATAAAGCTGCTTCTCTAATCGATCGCGGAAAGATTCAAGACGATCACCTGCCATTCTTGGATTGCCTGTTGCGTCAAACTGGACGAATAGTTGAAATTCTGCTCGGAATTGATAACTATTAAGCTGGAACGCGAGATACTCGTTATGAAAGTTATCGCGATTTGAGTAGATAGTCGGTCCTACTTGAAAACGTATCTCCATCTTTTTCATTGAGCTGAGTAGTGCATTTGTATATTCAGCGCTTAGTAGTTCGGGGACTACCTGACAAACCTCCCCAATATGACCAACAATGATAGTGCAATCTTCGTAGAGTGCGCAGGAATTAAAATTCGTGTGTATAAAATTAATTGTCGTGGTTAAGTCAGATTCCAGTTTTTTAAGTTTGTAAATTTGTAACAGATAGAAACTTAAATCAATCTTATCTGAAAACAAAGTAGCTTCGTTCAATCGATTTTTGAGATGATCTAAAATCATCGAGCGCGACTCTTCATTAATTTTTGGGTCAAAATAAAGTCGTTTGAGACCAAACGTTGGAATTGTCTTAAAGTCTTGAGCTTTTAACCACTGATTTACTTCAAACTGTACCACCGACGTTAAAGTTTTTTCCTGGGAGTAAGCTCGAAATCCTATTAGGATAGATACAAGTAAGAAGAACTGTAAAATCTGACTCATAATGAGCAACTCCTATTGAATTTTGAAGTGTTATACCAGATTTTAATAAAATTGCAATATATTGGTTGACATTTATTCTCTGGCCGGTTAGCTAAAGGGAACGTGGATTTAGATAGATGACCCTAAACATTTTTGGAGTTTATGATGTTAAGTATGAATTTTGTTGTAAGTGCCCTAGTTTCTTGTGTTTCTTTGACAGCTTTTGCTCAGAAAGGCGCTAAGCCACATTCTATCGAAGGTAAGAAGCTAGAACTTCCTGAGAAATTGCCATCACTTCCAGCAACTAATCAAAGCGGCAGTGCTCGTGCAGCTGTGAAAATTGAAGAGTCTCAGAAACCTTCGCAAGTCCAAGCAGCGCCGAAGGCAATCGGACCTAGGATCCCTGAAATTAATGCTGGGGCCATTGAAGCTTCAAATGTAAAAACCACTGAACGTACAGTTAAAGAAATCGAAACTGTTAGAGATATAAGAGATGCAGAGGCAATCGATAGGCAGCTAAATGAAGCAACCACTGATTTGCTGGATAACACTGTTTCAAACGATGCGCAATCAGATGGAGTTAAAGCAACTGTGAACGAGGCTTTAACAGAATGGAAAAGTGAAGGCAGCAAAAAAGGCTTGGCCGATGTTTTACAAACTGCTGCAAAAGAAGCTTCCGCATTACGTGAAAACGGCGGAAAAGAAGATATCCAAGTAGTTTTAAAGAGCGCTTTTGGAAAAAAAGGTCTAGATGTTAAAGAAGTGACCAAAGCTTGTAAATTTCTTGCGCCATCTCTTCGAGGTTGATTCTACTTTAAGTAATACAAATATTAGACCCGGCTATTTGCCGGGTTTTTTACTTTCGTTTATAAGTTTTTCAGTATAGTTCTTATTGAGCTCCATAAAGCGTCTAAATTCTGCTTCAGCTTTTCTTTGAGCTGGCCCTGGTTCAACTAAAGTTGCCTCCCAAAGGGCTCGAAATTCCTCATCCTTGCCTTTTTGTTCGGCAATGTCTGCCTCTGTGGGTGCAATCTTTAATTCTGGTTCGCCTGGGGCTTTAAAAACATCAGGTTCACGCATTTTTCCAAATACCTTAAACTGTAGATTTTCAAAGTTTCTAGTAGCAATGATAGTAGTAGCCACACTTGTAAACATTAAACCTGAGCTAATAGCAAAACGCGGCACGATGCTGTGAAGAAACCATTCCATTGCAGGCCTGTTGTTGCTTGTTTTTTTGTAGTCGCGATAGATTTCGTCAAACTTTTTATCTAAATCTTCTCTCTCTAAGTATGCGATTATAGTTTCCGCCTGTTGCTTTTTGAATCGGGCATGGCTTTTATCCTGATCCAACGAAAAGTACTCAACCTTTCCTATCTGTCTAGTGTCAAAACCGTTAATTCTAGCATTGCAATCTTCAATGACTTGTCGCAAATGAACTTTCAAACCTTCCACTGTCGGTTGGCTTGCCGACTGAATAATTGCAAGAAAACTTGCCAGATATCGAATTTCGTAACCAGATTTTTTATCGTCCGCTATAAAGCTTCCGAGCTTGTCACTGGGCAAAACCAGCTGGCGCATTTGTCTTTCTGCAGCATTTTTGCCATATTTTGCTGTATCGACTGAATAAAAAAACTTATCAATTATACCTTCATAATCACGAGTGCTGACAAAGTTTAAAGTTTGACTTAATAGAGAATTATTTCGCAATTCAGACCACATGGTTCCATGACTCAACAAAATATATCTTATTTCATTAGGATTTAACGCAATGCCCTCGACAACTCTCTTGGCATAGAGCTCGCCTGGATCAATGGTTAAAGTTAATTCTAAAATTTCTTTAAAATCCTCGGGTGAAAGGATAGGTCCTTTAGTTTTGCGCAACTGCGAAAGTTTTCGAAGAGTAGCTCCCCAACCTAATACAAGATCTGGCAATTTGATCATGCGTTCGAGAATCTCTTTTTTTTGATCTTCGGTGGCCTTGCTTAAAATTCCCTCCTCTTCGGAACTCGTGATAAATTTAATTGAAATTTCTTGGATGCTTTTTTCACGAGCAAATTTTCGTGAAACAACAGACATAATTGTGGGACAACTATCAGTTTCGTCTGCAAAAGATTGGCCCGTTAACAGAAAACCCAAAAATATTAAATTGAAAAACATAAATAAAATTCCTAAAGACTTAATATTAACACACGTCGGGTATCGGACGAATTAACGAAGTTAAAAGATTTAAACTTTCATAAATTTAGCGGTATAAAAATATCGTAATTGTTAAAAAAAATCCGGAAAACAAAACTAATAATTAATGTTTTGTAAATAATAAAAAAAATAGTTGAGATTTTCCCAAAAATTTGGCCTGATAAACAAGCATGAATAAACTAGTGGGCTGACAACTTTTTAGATTCGAGTTTAAAAAGGGGGATATCTTATGGGCCGTTTAGCGCGATGCGTTACTCTGTATATTTTAAGTGTGGCGTTACTGAACTCGTCTTTGAGTTTGGATGCAGACGAGAAGAAAAACCCATAGGAGGAGACAAGCCTCACTCCCGTTGCTTGGGCATTGGTGTTTACTTTTATAGCCTTTCTGAATCCTCGCGCAACTTCTCTGCCGAACATTTTTGCGAGGATTTTTTTTGATTACCTGTTTTACAAAATATCATTTTAGTAAAAAAGCAAAAAATAAATCTTAAGCATTAAATAAATTTTTTGCTAACAACCAAAATTGTTGTTGAGAATTTCTCAAAAAACTGGCCTTCTAGTCAAGTCAGAATAGAGTTATCGAAAAATACTTGGTTACTTTTGCCATAAGGGGGAGATCTTATGAAAAGATATTTGCGGGGCGTCATTCCATATATTTTAAGCTTGTCGATCTCAGTATCATCACTATCGACAAGCTTTGCCGGTCCTGAAAAAGCCAATCCAAAATATGAACCACCTTTTCCGCCCGTCACGTGGGCATTTGTCATGGCACTGATCGCGATTTTTAATCCGCGTAAAATTTCGGAAGAACTTTCGGGCACCAAATCTTTACAGGAACAAAAATTTCAAGATTTTTACGACGCCTTGGAAACAATCAACACGGTTTATTCAGTTGATGCGAAGCAAGTTTCTGATGCAGCTGGGCCACTCATTGAAAATTTAGACGAATTTGTAAAGAAAATCGACCCTCTTCGTTACGGAACATTGCCGTTTGCAACCGTGGAGCAAGGGTTTAAAAACATGCTAAGCATGAATGCAGCGCATCAAATTCCCCAAGCCCTTCGTGTGAATTTAAGGAACGTTCCTGCCGCCCTTTTTGCAAATGCACAGACTCATAGGCAAGCTCAATTCTTTGGATTGCGTGTTTTAGATAAAGTAGGGCGAACGGCCCAGGGTATTGCAACTGAAGACATGACTATCCCTGGTCGAATTGTCGAATCTTTACTTCAAGCAGTAGCGAAGTATGTTACGACGGTGCCAGGTGCGAGTTTGGTATCCGGGTTTTTAGCTGAAAAGTTAGAAACCGTTGACCAAGAAATTAAAAGCAAAAATATTCCAGTACCTAATGCCGCACAAAAAGGAAAAGTCGCTGCACAACCAGTACTTCCAGCACACCAGACTTCCGCAGCCAAAAGTATTGAATCTGCAGCCCAGGCTGCGCGATTATCAAACACTATGCTCGAAAAATTAAACCATTTTGGCGAAGATGAAGAACAAGTCCTCGAGGTTGTTAGGTTACTTCTAAAAGCAGACCTAAAAGCAGCCACGGCTTTTTTAGAAACGGTGGAAAGACGTTACTCAAGTGTGGTCGAAGAAGAATTTCGGCTTTTGCCAAACCGCATCGAAAACATGCCGCAATTTAGAGATCTCGCAGCTGGCGATTTAGAATTTAAAGAAATATTAATGATTGTTTCGGCAATGCCCATGGATGCAATGAGTTCTGCAACGCTAAAAAATTTAGTCTGGGAGCTAGTTAATAATCCCACAATAGGCGATGGATATGATGCTGCATATAGAACTTTAAAACTTATATTAATGCGTAGCGTCGACCCGCTCCTTGCGGATGTATTTCAAAAAATGTCCGCACGTTCATCTACTACCGGCTTTATCAAAGATCTTAGTAATTCATTGCAGGATAACGGCCTGGCAGAGCGTGTTGAAGTAATTGAGCAAATTATCAGATCTGACGTGAATCAATATCATGAATTGATTGCTGTCGATGAAAGTGGTCATCTTAAGATCGATCCTCAAGCTATTGGTACTGGAAAAGGGTTTCAAGTTCATAAAGTCAAATTAAAAACTGGCGAGACTTATGTGGCGCGGGTTTTAAAACCTGGAGCTGTTGAAAAATTAAAAGCAGGCCATAAAAATTTAATTAAAAACGCCCCTAGACTTGCAAAGCTTTTAAAATACAAAGATGAATATGGCCAGACTAGGGTGATGAGTGAAATTAAATTTCGAGAATATATCGATCAAAAATATCATGAAATACTAAATGAATTAACAAATATTCCGGCCACTGTTACCAATGCTCGACTTGCAAAAAAACACTTAGAGTTTTCGGTGGAGGCAACCGTAGAAGGAGAAGACCGAGCTGTTTTTCAACTGGTTGTCCCAGAAGTAAAAGATGCAAAAAAAGGTTCCAAAGTCATGCTTATGCGAGCATTAGACATTGATAAAACAGTCGCTACCGACCATCCTGGAGTAACTAAATTTATGGCTGGTATGCTGCATAATCAGCATATAAAAGGATTGCTGATGACGCCGCTGCAGGCGTCGCGCAACCCTGAAGCAACCGAAGAAGAAAAAGTTGGCTGGGGCCATGGTGATCTTCATAGAGGTAATACCCCGTCATTGGCTATCAGATCTCGTGAAGATGGACTTCTTATCTATTCTCAAGCAGTGCTTGATTTGGGAACGTGCGTCGACGTACCGATTTATTTATCTCGTCGCATTGCCTTGTTGATACTTGCTGCAAATCTGCAAGAACCTGAACTGATTGTCGATGCCCTATGGGAACTTCGCGACCAGAAAAGTGGCAAAGAACGCGGATTTAACACTACTGGTACAGATAGTCTTTTTCTCCAGGCGGTAGAGCCTGCCTCATACTATCATGATATACATATACTGCGAAAAAAAGTTTATCGTGCTTTAGAAACTTCACGAGCAGCGGGAACGATTCTTTCGCCCGCAGATTACGTGACGCTTATGTGGGCAACAGGTACCCTTGCCTTTCCAAGTAAAATACTTCACCTAGAAGCATCTATTAGGGCAGAATTATCCAATCTTGTGGACTCTGGTTTAACCGTCGAAGAACGTAAACAAGTTGATGCAAATGATCGTAAACAACATAGTGACCTATTAGCTGAAATTGTGCTTAGTAGAGAAGGAAAAGTATTGCGGCTAGGGAGCTGGATAAGCATCGCTTTTAAGAGAGCAAGTTCGACGTTAACCTTTTGGAAGGTTACTAAGGCGGCATGGGATGTCGGTACGCTCCCGGTTCGGGTGCCAGGACGCGCCCTTAAAAAGGTAACAAAGCCATTATGGAAACCAATAGCTGATGCTTGTGCGAATAGTTTCAAAAGCGGTTGGGGTGAGCATGAATAAATTGTATTTACTTTTTATTTCCGTACTATTTTGGAGCACATATGTTCAAGCACTAACCAACGAAGAAATGAGGCAAATTCTAGAAATTCTAAGCCGTGATTCTCACTTAGACAGACTTACACCAGCGCAGTCCGCGAGCCGCCTCGAATCGAAATGGCATTTGAGAGCAGCCATGAGCGCACTTTCCTATGCGCAAAGCACAGGTAATAAACCGTTACACATTGCCGTAATCGGTGGGGCAGGAGCTGGAAAATCCACCACGGTGCAAAAAATATTGGGATCTGATTTTGTCTACACTGGAATCAATCCGCAAGCGGGTTTTACTCGCCATGGAATTGGGTTTGTAACGGTAGGTAAAGATGAGCGAACACATTGGGACTTCGATACTTTTAGTCATCCATTTTTAAAACGCTATGAAAGTTTGCAATTGGGCGAAGTTGGATTAAGTCCTGATACGGACCGAGACATTTATCAGATTGCTAAATACCATGCAGCAGCGCGTCCGTACTTAAATAATATTGTGCTTTGGGATATGCCTGACGTAACAACGTATGCTTCTGAACATTATGTTAATCGCGTAGCAGATATTTTAGGATTTGCTGATGTTGTAATTTATGTTGCTTCGGATGAGCGCTACAACGATGAAGCACCGACTAAAATACTTGAGTATTTGGCCCGGCAAAAGAAATTTTTAGCATTTGTACTCACGAAAGCAAACTCCGGTGACGCGGAAAATATTGCTGCGCATTTTAAGAATAGCGTGCTAAGTGCAGTTGTGTACCCAGGTTCTGAGGAAGCTGATCAAGCCCTGATTTTTAATTTTCCGAACTCACACAGGGAAACTGAACAGGAAAAGTCAGATGGGAAATTAAACTTTTTCATTGAACGCCTTGGCGCTGAAAAGGAAAAGCTTCTAGAACATGCTAAAGTAGCCCGTGAAGACATCTTGCCACTGGCTATACAACAGCTCCGTCAAGAATTTGGGGTGTTGGCAAGCGAACGCAAAGTTATACGTGAAAAAATTTTGCAAATTACAAATGCAGTTGTAGGTCAATATAATCTCATGAAAATTGACGATGGTAGCGTGGCACTTTCAGAATTGCGTGAAGATATCTTGCGTGCAATTAAAGACTCCGGATACTTCGGTGGAGGAGCAATTGCCAATGTCCAAGACAAAGTCCGCGAAGTTGGCGGAGCGGTTATCGAAAGAGGCTGGAAATTCTTATGGGGTAGAAAACGTGAAGAAGTTGCCGAGCCTCATGATGTGCAAGTTGTGCGCGATGCCATTAAAAACCAGTTGGTAGAAATAGAACTTCAAGTTGTTACTATGCAGGCTAGTCCAATTTCGTATATTAAAAATTATGGTCAGCAATTATTGCGCGTATTTCCGAGGGTACACTCACGCGAATTTGAGCAACAACTCAATGAAATAATCGAAACATTTCTAAAACGGAAAGAAGTTATTTTTTCAGATGCATTTTCAAAACTTGTAAGAGAAAAACAAAGGAGCCGGCGATCAAGTGTTATAGGAACCGTGCAAACTGGTGCAGAATTTTTGACGGCAGCAATTGCCATCGCAAGTGGTGTTGGAATATCAGGTGTTGTCGGATACACTTTGGCATCGGCGGGGGCTACGGATTTAATGATCAAAAAACACGTGAACGATATTGTCAACGCGCATCGAGCTGAGTGGCAGTTAGCAATGACTTCTATGTTGCATGATTTAGTACTAACAAATATTCAAGCTAAATTAGCTGAAGCTGAACAGTCGACCGACATGGGCAAATTGACTGAAGCATTGTTTAAGACTAGTTTTGTAGAACCGCAATTAACTGACTTTAAACCGTTGACAATTCTGCGATCTGCTGTTGAAAATCCTAAAATTTTCCAGCAAATGAGTTGTGCGCAAGTTTTTTCTGTAAAATAGCTCGTTTCGAGCCTACCAAAATACCTCCATAAACTTTTTACGCTAAAACTGCGATCGATACTTTAAATAATTAGTACCAATCGCTTTCGCGACTGGCACTAATTAACTAAAGAAGACGGTAGCAGCTATAATAACAATAAGTTCCTGTGTACTGGTTGCATAAATTCACAGCTCTTTGCCGTGCTACATACGGATTCGGTGCTACCCAATAAAAAGTTCCACCGTTGTGCGGGCCAGAAGCAGACCATGCATCACAGCGCCAAACAGGTACATAAGTTGGATACTGAGGATGTGCATACTCATCCTGAAGGCTTTGACTGTCTGGCACCACAGGTGATTCAATTGCAGTACTGTTTATGGCTTGATTAAATTCAGCTGTGTTTATGTCTTGTGCCTGAAGCGAACCAAAAAACCCCGCTATTAAAACAGCCAAAGACCCTAAAATAACTTTTTTCATAACTTCCTCCCTTTAAAATTTAAAACGATTCCCCAACTCCAGGGTCGTCAATTTTTTAGAGCCAGTCAATGAATTTAACGAGAAATTTTTAAGGCCTTGTCACTCTCAACAGCTAAAACTGTTTGACTGTCGGTATTTATTTGAGTCGGTATTGATGAGCTTAGAGATGAGTTGATTATCTTTTGTGGTATCACAGCAATCGATGCCATTTTTTTGAAGCTGTAAAGAAATGGCGTGGCTGGAGAAACTTTAATATATTTTACCCGGGTTTGATTGCTGTCAAAAATTGCTAAGTCAATTGATGTGGGAATTTTGCCGTGTAGTGCAATCGGAGAAAAGCGAATTGTTTGAACATTTTCTGTGGCACTGAGGAAAACTCGAGTCGACAGGTCCACAAGTGTTTGAGTGTTGCCGGGTACAGTCACGTCGCTTCCATGTGGCAAGGATTCGGCGTGGAATTCTTCGGCCGACAATTTTTCGCAGATAAATAAACCCAGTACGCAGAATAGAAAATAAATCATAAAAAATTCCAATGAAGGTCTTTCATAATTATCTGATTTCTATAAAACTTTGGCAATATCCTTGGAAATTAACGAATTTTCAGCAAAATCGTTATCATAATCAAAGTTAACATAGCTTGGATAAGTGTAAATCGCACCAAAACTTGAGCCGGAGACCAGCCATGCTTCTGCCGAACATGGTCATGCAGCGGAAACCGAATCGAACGAAAAATCGAAATTTTCGTAAATCGTAATAGTGCGACTTTCAGAAGACCCGTGCCGCCGTTGATTAGTAATACAAGTGATGTGACAAAAATTAAAAATGGGTTTCCACTTTGCATCACGGACGCCCCAAGTAGAAAACCTAACGCTCGTGAACCTGCATCACCCATCAGTAGCTTACTTGGGTGAGCATTGTGCCACAGGTAGCCAGCCAAAGTACCAACGCTTACAGCTGACAATATTCCCCACAGGGCGCCTTCCTTCTCGTGAGGAACGAGTAAATATTTGGAAACATCCACATGCCCTAAAACAAAATAGTGCAGGCTGCCTAAAGTCAAAAAAGACAAAATAAGCAGCGTGCCAGACAATCCATCCACACCATCTGTACAGTTAGTGGTGTTGATAGCTGTCCAAATAAAAATGGTGGAGATCGGGACAAAGTAAACCGGACTAACCATAAAAATTTCTTTGGTAAAAGGTAACCACATGGGCACGTCGGTGCATTCACATATCAGCAACGATGCCGAAATTCCAATGAGTAGATCAATAATTCCTTTTTTGTACTCACCCCATGCGAGTTGGCTTCGATCGTCAAAATAGCCAAATAAACAACAAATAAACGTTAGAAGCAAAATGCCGTAAATGCCTAAGTCAAACGGAATAAATAATAAAGCCAAAAGTAAAAATAAACTTACGAAAATAATTCCAGCACCAGTTGGCTTACCCTGGGAATTCTTAGCGTCAACTGCAAAAGCACGGCCGCGGTCCCGAGGTAAAAGATAGGCAAACTTTGGAAGAAAATAAAAACTTAAAAAACCACCAAATGCCAGGCCAAGGCCTGCTAGGAAAAAATACGATGTAAAAAGTCGAAATGGTCCAAAGTAGGGAGTTAAAAGTTCGCCAAGAAAGTGCAGCATGTAATTGAAATCTCTTGTAAGTTTTTATTTTTTCGGCACTTCGGTTTTAAAGAACACCATAAAATCTGCGACGAAATTTAAATGTTCTTTGGACGCATGAGGATTGTCGATAATTAAATTTTTCACAGCATAAACATTCGAGTCTTTCTTTGCAAAAATCAAATACTGATATTTATTGTTATCCATCGCTGCAAGATAAGTCGATTTAAGATCTTTATAACGCTGATCAATTTTATCAAAATCGGCCAGTGTTGGTTTTTTAATGAGTTCGGTAGGCGAAAGCTGCTTAAATTCCTTAGCGCCTTGAGTGCGGAGTACTAATGTTATACCAGATTTCTCGACTAGAACACAATGCTGCCCCGGATAAGCCCAGCCGCTATAGGTAAATAAACAGCGAGCTTCGGTGTAGGACGTAGAATTTTTTACAAGGTCTGCAATATGCTTTTGATCACCTGCCTGGATAGCGTCGACGCTAGGTTTGTAATCCACAGCCTCGCTTTGAGTTGTGATACATGCACAGAAAGCCGCGCCAGCACATACCATAGCCAATTTTTTTGCAGAAAAATTACGCATAAAAATATCCCCCTTTTAAAACCTTTTAAATTTGTTACCTATCGCAAAAACTAATACTCTCAATAATTTTGGGGAAATTCTTTTCACCAAATTTGATATCGGAATAGCGAAATTTCTTGCCGTCGGTTGTCTTGGCTAATTCAAGTTTAATTTGAAGCTGACAATCTTGACGGTCGGCGGTCCGATTGCGGGCACAAACCGGCACGTAGCCTTCGTCTGCTTTACCCGCATTTTCGGGAGCGGGCTCGAGCACCCAGTCGCAGTCTTTTTTACCTTCGCTTTGGCAGCCTCTAAACGCCGCACTCGAAAAAATAAGCAGCATAACAATTAATGAAATTTTCGACATATTCAGCTAACCTATAGTTTATACTGGCGCTGCAGGTTTGCGACCAGTAATAATATTGTGCCACGTTATAGGATAACAATGCTAGATACGTATTCAGAAATTAAATTTTTTCAGTCGTTAACGATTGCTGCGCAGAAATATAATAACTGGGACGTCGACACCAGTATTTCTTCGACCGTTGTGATAAAATTAAAAGGCCGACAAATTTCTTCGCCACTAAAGCAGGTTGATTTGACATTTGCCGCCGTAATCCACGGAAATGAAGTCGGTGGATTGGCAGTCTGCAACCGCATTTTAGAGGCAGTTCTTGAAGAACCTGAGAAACTGCAAATTAATCTTGGTTTTATTTTAGGCAACCCAGAAGCCAGCCTCGAAAATATTCGTTTTAAAGACCGCGATTTAAATCGATCTTTTGATCGTTTGGAAAATCAAACAACCGAAGATCGCAGAGCACGAGATCTTGAAAAAATTTTAAAGCAAACTAGATTTCTGCTTGATTTTCATCAGACTCGAGAGCCGTCGGCATTTCCTTTTTTTATTTCGCCTTACACGCAGCAAAGTTTTCTGTTTGCCGGAGCGATTTGTGATGAAATTCCTATGGTCACACATTGGGGTAAGCCTTTTTCTGGGCAGGGCCGCTGTAGCGATGAATTTGTAAATTGCAATAATGGAGTCGGATTGACTTTAGAACTTGGTAAAAATGGTTACGATTTACGGCAAATTTTATGCGGCTTATGGGCGGGGCAAAAGGCAATCGACGTCATAACTAAACTTCCGACCGGTGCACTGGACTGCGCGGCTAAAAAGCCTCCAAAAGCATCGCGAAAAATATACACCTGGGCCGAGGCTATTGGGTGCCCAGATCCGGAAGGTTATATGAAACCTGGCTACCAGAATTTTTCGCCGGTGAAAAAGGGCGAACATTTAGGGACGGTACTTGATTCTGTGACTAAAAAGCCGCAGAAAATATTCGCCAATCATGACGGGTTTATTTTATTTCCAAAATATTTGGATCCCGAAAAAAGAAACCATCATGCTACCGTGGCAATGGAATTTTGCCGCATTGTAAAGGAGATCTCGGAAAATGATTTGGGTGTTTGATTTTTTGTTGGTGATGGCGCAGTTGTCTTCTGCAGAAGTAAAGCCCACACCCGTTCCCGTCGTGGCAACCGTGAAACCCATGAAACCAGAGGATGCTCTCAAAAAGTTTTTCGCCGATCCTACCGAGCCACTTTTTGATTGTGAAAAATATCTTGCGAGTCTTCCGGCACCGCGTGCATTATTTGCATCAGATGAAAATGCACTATATTACCTCGCAAATAATCTAATCGGAAAAGATGTATTTTCTGAACTGTTACGAATCGATTTGAAGCGTTTAGATGCACATAAAACCTTAAATATGCCAAGTAAACCTCAATCCGTTTTAATTGGCTCAGGTCAAAGGCTGCAGGGCGCGGTGGTGGTGTCTTTCGACGGGCGACTTCCTGATTGCTATTTTGGTCCAGCCGAATTGACACAATTAAGCTTTAGTACGCGCTCAAAAAATAAGGTGACTTCCCAGAGCGGATATTTTGGGGTGATTCAAACTCAAGAACTACCAATGATGTATGACCTTTTAAAAAAAACTATCTTTGATCTTGATCCTATTTTATTTCAAACGCGGTCGATTTTTCCAATTTATGAAAAAGAAAGGCCGATTTATTTTAACGTTCGTGAAAAGATTCTATGGACGGTTGCCTCAGATAAAGATTTTGCAAAAACCAGAAGTTATCATGTAAAAAAACGCATTCGCAACAATCAAGTTGGACAAATTGTTCTTAAATTCAAAGAGCCTATGAGGCTTTTTTTCGACAAAGAAAACTTTGGGTTTATTTTAGCGAATTCCGAATTACATACGTTGAAAATTTTTCGCTGCAAAGAAATACTGCAGTCACAAGATGCAGAAAAATGCCCCGCTCGAGAGCTTAAAACCCCAAAAGATTTGCGCCTTGAAGATATTCGCACGTCTTACAGTGCCAAGGACGGCAAAATGATATTATTTGGAAACTCTATTCATGCGGCTAAGCGCTGGGCCAAAGCGTTTGTTATAGATTTGGATTCTGAAAAAGCTCAACAAGATGAAATTCGAGCCCCAGCAGGCCGCTATGTGGCGCATGCGGAATGGATTGAAAATGGGCCCAAAATCATTTTTGAAATGCGCGACTATAAATCTGAATCGCCGCAGAATTTTTTAGTCTTTGACTCGGCAAAAAAAACCACCGATACCGTTTTGCTGCAAAAATTAAGGAATTCGAAAGGTGGGAATTAGTTGGCCGAATTTTTTAACGCAAAAAGTTGATAAATTAAAATCTTGCTTTGCAGATTTTGCAACCGCAAGGGCTGCTCCCACAATGGCGGCAGCTGTCGAAGTACCCTTTACGGCGAGATTATCACTATATTGAACCATTGATAAAGCAACACAATTGGGCTTGGCAGACGTGGTGCTTGTCTCGTAATCGATTGATGAATTTGGATCGTCATTTGCTCCAATACTTAAGACGGTTTTATTGTCTGCAGGAATCATCACACTTGCTGAGGCTTTAGGAAGGTCAAGAATCTGAACGTTTTCGCCTGAGATACTGATCCTTAGTTTGGATTGCGCGGTGAAATTTTTTGAGATATTTAAAATGCGCATGCGGTACTCACCTGCTGGTAAAGAAACTTCTGCAATTTCTCTGGAATAAGCTGAGAAATCACTGGCATTTTTTGCTGCAGGATTCTGTTTTCTGGTGCCCGAAACGATAATTTGTTGGACGGAATTCTCGACAAAAAAATCTAAATCTTGCGAAGTTTGATAGTTTTTATCGTTGGTAAAATCGTTCCAACTTACAACTATTCGCACATTATCGTCTTGCAATACTTGAAATCGTAAAAAAGCTCCAGAATAAGGTAATTCCACGTAATTATCAGCTCGGGTAACGATCGCAGTATTGTAAGTTGCGTTAGCGTAATTTCCAGCAGCGTTAATCCAAATTTTATTTAAAGCCGTAAAGCGGTTGACGGCCTGATTAATAAATCCCTGGCCATCGAAATTTCCGCCAAATTCCCAAACTTGAGAATAAACAACAAAATCGACATTTAAATCAATAGCCTTTTGGACCGCAAATTCAAAATTAGTAAAGCCATTGGAATTGATCAAATAAAGGCTTGGTCCTTTAATTGCCTTGTTATAATCCACCGAATGAGTCGCCACCGCGTAAATAAGTTCTGCGAGTTTAGTGCCATGAAAGGTTGGATCTTGCGCTGAACCAGGACCATTTAAAATCGTCGTCTCCGGCGGCAAAGTTTTATTTAGTAAACTTTCAGCTCCTAGAAATCCATTGTCTAAAATAGCGATTTTTATATCTTGACCGGTAAAATTTTTCTGGTGCAAAGATTTTAAATTTAAATTTTCAATCAGCGCTTCAAGATTTTGAATTTTTGCGTTTTTGGCTTTATCGAATTCGGGATCATTTGGAGCCTGGGGTGGAGGCTGGGACGCGGAAGGCGCTTTCGGCGGTCCAGGCGACTGGGGAGAAGTCGGCGCATCGTCTTCATTGGATTTCGGTCGAATAAGTTGACAGGAAAAAAATAAAAAAAGCATTGGCAACAATTTTGCCAATGACTTTTTTGTAAAATGATTCAAGAAAATGCGGAATCAACGCGTTGCTTTAATTCCATTCCGGTTTTCCAAAAAGGAAGTTTTTTCGGAGGAACTTTAATCTTTTCTCCGGTCTTAGGATTGCGGCCTTCGTACTCTTTGTATTCGCGTACGGTAAAGGCTCCAAAACCGCGAATCTCGACTCGGTCTCCCGTACATAATGTTTCGTTTACCGAGTCAAAGAACAAGTCAACCATTTCCTCGGCTTTAGCCAAAGTAATGTCTGCGCGCTCGGAAAGTTTTTCAACTAATTCTGATTTTACCATAACGTTTAGGCCCCTGATTTGTTTAGGATAATTTTAATGATACCAAATCTTTTTTAAAAATGGCAACTTATTGAGATATGGCTTCTATACTTATTGAAAAACCCATTATCGATTTGGAAGAAAAGATCGCAAACCTTAAACGTGCTGCGGTATCTAAACTTAAGAATTTTGATGGAGAAATTCGCGATCTTGAGCAAAAAGCCAACAGTCTACGTCGCGAAATTTTTTCTCGGTTGACACCCTACGAACAAACCCAATTGGCCAGACACCCTGATCGGCCTAATACCCTTGAAATGATCGGCAGGATGGCGACGGAGTTTTTGGAACTGCATGGGGACCGAAATTTTCTCGATGATTTAGCCATAGTTGGGGGACTCGCTCGTATAGGTGCCTATTCCGTCATGATGATTGGACATCAAAAAGGCCGCGGCACAAAAGAAAACATCCAGCGAAATTTCGGCATGCCAAAACCGGAAGGATATCGCAAAGCTTTGCGCCTCATGTCATTGGCTGAACGAATGCATCTGCCAATAATCACGCTTGTGGATACACCGGGAGCATTTCCAGGAGTGGACGCTGAACAACGTGGGCAGTCGGAAGCCATCGCAAAAAATATTTTTGTAATGAATAGGTTGCGAACTCCAATTATTAGCATTGTCATTGGAGAAGGCGGCAGTGGCGGTGCCCTGGCAATAGCGGTCGCAAATCGACTTCATATGCTAAAATACGCTACTTACTCGGTGATTTCTCCGGAAGGATGTGCGTCTATTTTGATGAAAGATTCGCGTTTTGCTGATCAAGCTGCACTGGCTTTGAAATTAACCGCGACGGATCTATTAGGTCTAAAATTAATTGATTCCATTATTGACGAACCTGTTGGTGGAGCCCATCGCGATCCAGAACAGGTAGCGGGTGCCATTAAAAAAGTTATTTTGAACGATTTAGATGAGCTTACTCAAGTCGATCCCGATGTTCTAAAAAACCAACGCGTTGAAAGATACCTGGCGGCCGGGAGCCATTTTGAAACCTAAACTTAAAATTGTAGCAGTAGACGGTCCGGCTGGATCGGGTAAATCGACCGTGTCTAAAATGGTTGCCAGGAAAATGGATTGGTCTTTTGTTAGCACGGGTGCTGTCTACCGCATGGCGGCTTTTGTTATTCGAAAAAATAACATTGATTTTATTTCTGCGCGAGAAGATGACTGGGTAAATTGTATTCAAAAAAATGCTCGGAAAATGTCTTGGGATTTTGGCAGTGAAATGATTGTTTTCGAAGGAACGCAGCATGACGCCGAACTTCAAACCATGGAAATTGGCGAAGCCGCAAGCTTGATTGCGAAAGTTCCCGCCATCAGGCAAATCCTTTTAAGTGTGCAAAGAAATTTCTGTTTGGAAAGCGAAAAAAGCGGTGTCATTGTTGAGGGTCGAGACATTGGAACCATAGTTTTTCCTGATGCCGATTTAAAAATATTTTTAACCGCCTCTATCGAGGAACGTGCGGCAAGAAGAGGGCGCCAGTTGCAGATGGAAGAGTCGGATCAAAGTTATATGAAAGAAAAATTAGAAAAACGAGACTTGCAGGATTCTACTCGTCTTGTTGCTCCTCTGGTCCCTGCAAAAGATGCCATTTTAATCGATACATCTGGCAAAAGTTTAGCCGATGCTGTCGAAGAATTTTTGACCTACGCAAAAAAAATTTAAAAAATTATTCGGTCATTAATTTTTCTATTCTAATTCCTGCCGTAGCAAATAATTCCAGACTATCGGGAAGCCGGTAGGGCTTGGAATAATAAATCTGTTTAATGTTTCCGAGATTTACCAGCCTCTTGGCGCACATAACGCATGGCTGATGCGTTACAAAAACAATTTTTTCGACAGTTCTTGGGCTATCGCAATTAATAACCGCGTTTTCTTCAGAGTGTAGGCACCCACAGTTTCCCGGCTCTTCTCGGTCGCAGGTGTTTGCAAGTCCCGAAGCGTTTCCATTATAACCAACCGACAAAACTTTTCTAAAATCCGTGCTTGTGATCACCGTTCCAACCTGAAGTCTTTTACAGGTCGAACGCGAAGCCAGTAAGAACGCTAATTCCATGTAGATATTCTGAAAACTTCGACGTTCAACCATCTAAAACCTCACAGTATATTCGGTCACTTCACAATTAAAATCTGAAAATGTTCTGCTCCCTAGCTTTTTCAAGTCGAATCTAGCATGGATTTCTTGATTCCAAAACTTTGGTTGCGAAATATTTAAATCCTCAAGAACGCGGTAATGATAAAGTTTGTGCACGGCTTTTTGGTCAAAAAATTCGCCAATTGTTTTTGCCCCGCCCTCTACAAGAACACTTTGGATGGAATATTTTTGCTGCATCTTAAACAAGATGGGCTTTAACTGAAAAACTCCGTTGTGAAAATCTGCTAGAAATTCTTCTTCGGTTACAAAAATGGTTTCGGCTTGGGTTTCATCGAGGATTTTAAACCTTTTTGCGCTGGACAAAATGGCATTTTTTGCATCTAAAATAATTCGTTTAGGGTGACGAACTTGCGAGAAATTATTTGAACGATTGGTTAAGAGTGGATCGTCCACCATAACGGTTTGTCTTCCAACACAAATGCCGTCGTATTTTTGCCGAAGATCATGGGCGTCAAGCTGCACAAAAGAAGGCGTGATAGAAATTTGTTTGCTGAAACTCTCTGAAGCCATGGCCCCGGTAATATCCGTGGCCACTTTTACGGCAACAAAAGGCGTTTTGTTAACAATAACATGTAAAAAAATGTCGTTTAGTAAATCAGTTTCTTGACTCCAGTTGACGTCATGTTCGATAACAATGCCTTGTTGATGCAAAAATTTTAAACCTTTACTTGCTACCAAAGGATTTGGATCAACAGTACTGAATACGACTTTTCGAATTCCGTAGGTCGCCAAAAAATGGGCACAAGAAGGTGTTTTTCCAACGTGGCCACAGGGCTCTAAAGTGACAAATAAAGTGGAATGACGCAGAGCTTCACGATTAAATCTTTTGCAACAATCGTCGATGGCTTCGACTTCCGCATGTGGACCGCCAAATTTTTTGTGGTACCCCGCACCGATAAGCTTATTGTTTTCTGAAAGTATCACACAACCTACCACGGGATTTGGGGTGACAAATCCGTAGGCTAATTTTGCGATTCGAACGGCAGTTTTTTTTGCCTGGATATCCGTTAGAATCTTTTCGTACGGCAAATCTTCGTTCATAAAATGTTCAGTATGTTTATTAGATTCATCTTTTCAACCGCCCTAGTTAATTATAACGTTAGTAAAGACTTTTAACGAAAAAAGGACATTATGTTAAGCTATCCCGAAATAGATCCAGTGATATTTAGTATCGGACCGTTGCAACTGCGCTGGTACTCACTTATGTACATTATTGGCCTGTCTGCTGCCTACTGGTTTTTGCGATATTCGTCGAGAAAAGGCACCCTAAAA
Organism: bacterium; assembly: GCA_043757325.1. GTDB lineage: Bacteria > Bdellovibrionota_B > Oligoflexia > Oligoflexales > RGVZ01 > JAYVPO01. Next base: position 2,070 of record JAYVPO010000047.1, on the reverse strand, counting down.
GCTACGTACGAGCAAATCGAAGGCATAATGGGAAGTGCGCTTTTTGGTCTTATTTTGGGCGCAAGATTAACGTACGTTTTCGTTTATAATTTCGATCACTATATGAGCCATCCTGAGGAAATACTGCAAGTTTGGAAAGGCGGCTTGTCTTTTCACGGGGCGTTGATTGGGATTTGTTTGTCAGTTTTGTGGTATTGCCGAAAGCAAAAAATACCCTATTTTAATGTAATGGATCATGCCGCGATCGTAACCCCCGTGGGTTTGGGTTTTGGGCGTTTGGGAAATTTTATTAACGGAGAACTGTGGGGAAGAGTAACCGATGCGCCCGTTGGAATGATTTTTCCGGGAGCAGGACCGTTGCCTAGACACCCATCGCAACTTTACGAATCCTTTTTCGAAGGCATCGTGCTTATGCTTATTTTACTGTTATTTTACAGCCGCAAGCCCAAATCCGGGGTCATCTCCGGCGTATTTTTAATCGGCTATGCAACTTTTAGATTTTTTGTGGAATTCTTTCGTGAGCCAGATTCTCAGCTCGGGACCGTGCTTGGGCCTTTTTCGATGGGTCAGATTCTTTGCGGGATAATGTGGACAATCGGAGGAATTGTCTTAAGTTATGGTCTGCAAACTAAAGAGAATTATTTTGTTGTGTCTAAGCAAACGCGTAAATGACAAATCCGCAAATTACCATGGCTGAGGTTTTTGATCCAACCGTCAACAACCCACTACCTGTTTGTTTTCCTTTCGCCGGGCGCGTCTGGGCAGACGGACAGGTGGGTTTTTACAAGATTTACAATCAAAAATTTCCGATGCCTATTCACGGTTTTTTGCACGAAGTTTCTCCAAATGTTAACTTTCACAAAAAAGGACCGCAAATATTTCATTTTCAGTCGAACCCGGAAACATTAAAAATGTTTCCTTTTCATTTTGCATTTAAAATCTCTTGGGAAGTGTTTGAGAACAGAATCCGGGGAGATTTCACGGTGACTTATGAATCTTGCGAAGTAGCAAATTCTTTGCAAATGCCCGTATCATTTGGCCTACATCCCTATTTTGCTAGTGATATTAGCGAAGACTGGGTTATTAACTCCTCGGCCAAAGAATTTCGCCGTGTGACAACTGATGGGAATGCGTCGGATAAGACAGAAGATCTAGATTCAGGCGGTCTTAGCACGCAATCAAGTATGGCACAAAGTTTAATTCTCGAAAATTTATCCAGTGATGAACTTTATTTTGGAAGTTCTACCAAAAAACTCAAAATAAGGTTTGGCCCGGAAAAGGACTTTCGCTATGTTGTCCTTTGGCGAGGCCGTAATGCAAATTTTCAATGCATCGAACCTTGGACCGGTTTACCTGACGCCATCAATCGAAAAGACGGCTGTTACTGGCTTAACAAAGGCGAACAGAAAAATTGGTGGTTTGAAGTCGAAAAACTAACAGGTTAGAATTTTTAATGAACGAAAATTTAGGTAAAAATAAAAAAGAATTGGTGAACCAACCTGATTTTTTTAAAATTTCACTGGTAATCTACAGTGTCATGGCAATTTCTGGTTTAGAAATTTGCTATTGGGGTCACAGAAATTTCGCCACGTTATTTACGGCTTTGGAAGTAAGTAAGTGGGACGCTTTGGGTCTTTGTACTATAGGAATCTGCGTTCTGACCGCGTTATTTTTTGGATTGAAATATTTTGAAAATTTTCGCAAAGAAAAGTTTGAAGTGGCGCGTAGTCTTTGGGAGTTTTCGCACAAAAGTTTATCTTGGCAAAAAATCGTCATGCTTGCGGTTTTTTCGGCGTTTGGTGAAGAATTGTTTTTTCGTGCGGGTTTGCAGCCTTATTTGGGGGTCTGGCTTACAGCAGCTCTGTTTAGCTTAACTCATCTCGGAGCATCTGGAATGCCTAATTTGTTGACGTTCTGGGGCTTTTGCACAAGCGTGGTTTTAGGTTTGATGTACCAAAATATTTCTTCTTTTTGGTTGGTTTTTAGCGTTCATTTTTTTATCAATATTGTCTCGCTTGTAGAAATTAAAAAAATCCAGACGCTTTTTTTTCAAAATGTTCCGCTAAAAAA
>JAYVPO010000046.1:0-2427 GCA_043757325.1 bacterium | reverse complement strand
CGATCTGGCGGATCGTGGCTTTTGAGTTTTGGCCAGCCTTGTTAAGCAGTGTTATGGATCCTGACAAGCGGGATCTTCAGGATGCAGCAAGCAATATTGGCTGTCACCGCTGCAAATAGGCGAATCTGGATGATCGCTACAATAACTATCACCGCATGCGGGTGAGCGTGGATGAAGGTCACACCAGTTATATCCACCATCGTTTGAGCCGTCGTCAAACATGGGCCCTCCGCAAGAAACTACCACACAGTTTTTCTTCGATTTGCTGTAGTCTTGGCACTTAGATATAGATCGTTTTTTTGCCGATTGAAGCGATTTCTCATGATCTCCCCACCACAGATTTCTGCAACCTCTGTCCCATTTGTCTTCTAAATTGTCTGTTGATCTACAGCCATACCAAATCCGGCCTAATTTACGATCCTCTGCTGTGGTTTGGCGCAATTTTTGCCTCGGTTCGCTACAGTATTTTCTTTGAAACAAGTTATGGAAGTTCAGCTCATTAGCTCTTGAATCAATCTCTGAACTTTCACTTCGATACACATCACTACCAAAACTTTTATAGGGCACCACAAAAGATAAAAGTAAAAGCGATAATCCAATTAAAAATCTAAGTTTCATAAAATTCTCCTTTTAAAAAATATAGAAGGGTGTTCTGTTCTTTTTAGAACACCCTTCTATATTCATGGTCGCTATTGTTTAATGAGGTTGGCGGAATATTCGCAATCAGAAACTATCGAACCTCTCACTGATTTATAGAGTGACAGCTTAATTACAATCCCGCCAGACGTGCTATTCTCTGCTGCAAAGGCCGTGATGTCTTGTCGTTGCTGAGATTTATCATAGTAGTCGACAACTCTCATCGCGCCGCCCGAAGACGTTTTCTCCATCCAGGCGTCTTCTCCCACATCCGGGTTAGAAAAGTCAGGATTGTGACGCCATTTATATTCAGTTAATGGATAGGTTCCCATATTCCCGAATTTCTCAGTAAGTGTAACCTTCATGCCAGTCGCCGACTTAATGAATTCGACCTGGCTCAATTGGGCTGAGCCGAGCCAGCCACAAGATCCAGCAATATCAACGACTGAGTATTTTCCCCTGAATACTTCGAAGGGATTGGCAAAGGCACTAGTGGAAGCAAGTGCAGTTAGAACGATTAGAATAACGGATTTCATAGAGACTCCTTTTTGTTATAGTTTTTTGGGACATTGAATTACATATATAAATATATTTTGTTTATATTTAAGCCCTGAAAAAGTCGAATGCTTTTAGTTAAGTAATGACTCAATCTGAGATTAAGGTTTATTCTTAAATACCGTTTCGTTGGCAAGCTGGGTTAAGACACTCGCTTCGGATTTTAACTCCTGGAGTTCTTGCCTTAGAGTCGCCTTATCGTTGATTTTTCTCAAAATAAATCCGGGGGGATTGATAGCTGAAGACTCTTTATTGAAATGTCTTTCATTCCACGTCTTCAGGTCAATCTTTTGATCATTCTGAAAAATACCTTGATAAGCCTTTTCCCAATTAAGGGCGTCACCCGCTGTACTGTCACCACGCAGTTTCCAGAGCACGGATAGAATTCTCGCGTTGAATCCATTAGCAATAACTTGGCCCGCGCCAGGAAAAATCGCTAACGGATATTGATTGAAAGAGGCATCTCGGAAAGAGCTGAATTGTTCCAGCACTTGATTAATCGCTAGACTTCTCTCATCGGCATTCAGACTATCTAAATTTGTAATTAGGTTGTCGATGCTCCTGCGCATGTCATAAATCGCATCAAAATTGAGATGGATATCCTGGCTGATTAGGGCTGCTTTGTTTTCATCGATGCCATCCCAAGGGCCTTTTATAGAAATCTCTAAAATGGTTTGAAGATAAACTGCCTCGTTTTCATCCGTTCCAACAAGGTGACTATATTCATGCGCTATCAAGGCAATAATCTGAGGAAATGCTTCGGACGCGGGGATTTTTTGTGCAATTGAGAATGGGCTAATGCAGATTTTATTTGGCTCTGGCGCAAAAATACTGCCATCTCTTGGCTCTCCCGCTGAGTCGAAGCATGGCTTATCTACAGCAAAGAAAATTCCATAGTTTTTAATAAAATCATGGATGGTCTGCCCGCCACCAAAGAGCTTTGCTCGAATTGCTGGTTGGTCGTTCAAACTCCCTTGCGCCTCCAGCTGATTGAACAAGAGTCGCAAAAATATCTTTGAATCTTTCGCAATTGATTCAACCATAAAGGGTGAAACTGGATTGACTGGTAATGAGCCGCCGCCGCCGCTGCCTACTCCACCAAGCAATATATGGGCATGAGCAGCGAGGCTCTGAAGCGTAAGCAAGGCTATTAAAATAAGTTTTTTCATATCAACTCTCCATTAAGTGTCTCGAGCTGGGCGCAATATTTCAGAAAGCTCTTGCGATTTCCAGGTC
>JAYVPO010000045.1:0-2431 GCA_043757325.1 bacterium | reverse complement strand
TTTTTGCCGAGCTTATTTCCAGGTAATTTCCCAGGGTATACACTCCAATTCATCCTGAATCAAACTTCCCTCTTGCAAACTCCCCTTAAGAGTCACCTTTCCTTTTCCCCATGAAAGAGTGAATTCGGCATCGGGGTCCATCGGCGAACTCATAACTCCGGAAACTCGCCTAATCTCCTCACTATCTTTCTGAATTGGCTCCACAACTGGAATGCTTTTGTCAGGGTCGGAAACTAAAAGCGATTTTGTCAGCACACGAAACGAGCCAATTTGCAGAAATTGAATCACCAACTTATTATCCAAATCTTTGAACGCCATCAATTTGGTGCTCCAATCTTGAGACTCGTTGAATTGAATCGAATGGCAATATTGGACTTTCATCAACCATGGCTCGAGACCCACACGTTTCGGAAGCGCCCCGCCCGACATCACAAAAGAAACAATTTTTCTCGTTCGACGAGAATCTGTTTCAACGCCGCTTTCACGCAAGTGCCAGTAAACAGCTTCATGCAAATAGAGCGCAGCCCTATTCACGGCGGAGAGATTTGTCCATGCATCTGAATCGAAATAGATTTTCAAATTCTGACGAAAATTAATGGTCTGCACGATTTCGCAATTTTTAGGAAATACAAATTCGCGACTATCCTCTGTGGGCTTGAGCCCAACTCCGGGAGGCAAAGCGATCATATGATCGATCACATAGCGCACTTTTCCTTCAATACTTTGGGTGCCACCTGCTGCTCCGCCTTGGCTCAAATCTATCTTTCGTGCCATATCAAGAGCAATCACAGCCGGATCGGAACCTGCAGGAAAAATATATTGATATCCCGCGAGCACCCTTCCCTCAAATAAATCCATGGTTTCAGTGCTAAGAATTTTACCCGAATTATCTCTACAAACGACGCTTTGTCCACCATTCCCCACTGAAGTGCCAGGATCCGCTGCTGCTCCTACTGCCGCCAGTAGCCCCATGATAGCAAAAGTAAATGTTCTCATTGAATATATTCTCCACTCTTCTTTGTGAGACGAAAAAACTGTGTATTTAACTGATAAAGCTCTTCTGCATCTCCTTTTGCGGCCAGCTCTAATAGCTCTTTGTGTGCATTGCGAATAATTTCTTCCACTTTTTCTCGGTCAGACCTTTTAAATGGAATTGTTGTCCCTCTCAAATATCGATCTTCCACGCTTTGTTCCTCTACCGCGGCCTTGGCTTTTTCAATCATTTGTTTGTGATAGGAACGCACTGCTTCGCTAGGAATTTTATTCCTTAAAAAATTTGGGGCACTTTCCGTGTTCGCACGAACTATTTTTCCCTCGGAATCTTTGGTAAAAAATCCCAACCTAACTAAGCGATCTATCGCCAATCGAATTGTTTTTTTGTCGGGCGCTCCTATTAAACGGGCTTGAATATACTCTTCGGTGGCCACAAAATTGCGAAGCTCCGACATTTCTAAGATAGCCCAATGATACCACTCTGAAGCCATCGAAAAAAGTTCAAGACTAAACGAACTAGACGACAAATATTTTTTGGGCCGCACTCGCGCTATCATAGCCTCATAGACTCTTTTTTCAGTCTCAGACGAACTAGCATTCTTCAGGACGATGATTTCAAAGTATTTAAGCGACTTCCCCTTCAGATTCAAATTGCTAGCTAGCTTTGTGGCAAGCTCGAGCTTTAGCTTTCGCTCTTTTCTCAAAACTTGAAAAAGCAGGGAAGGATTTTCAAAGCCTATTTGCCTGGCCCAGGCGCGCAAAGAGAACTTGGGATTCTTTTTTTGTCTTTCCTTCAATTGGAAATTCAAAAAATCCACTGGATCTTCAAAGGCAAAAACAACGCTTTGCGACTGCATTCGGAGTCTATATCTCGGAGCCAGCGGCAACGCAACGCAATAAGAAACAGGCATTTGGGATTTAGCAGAGAAATAAGCTAAGTACTTGAAAAAAAAGGGCCTTAGATAACAAGTCTAAGGCCCAAACAACAAAACAATCCAAAAAAGCTTAGCGCTTCAAGGAGCTTAGAAGACTCCCCCTCAGGAATTTCTCAAAACCCTCTAAGAGTCTTCTGCAGGTCTTTTATGGCTTCGCCTTGGCACAATCAACTATTTTTGGAAAGAATGCGTAATATCTGCATACAGTTTGCGTACACTTTGAGCGCACCTATCGTCGAGGAATTATAGAAGCGGAGCAAATTATATTTCTAAAATATTTTTTGCTGTGCTGATAATTTGAAAGAGACAGGAGAATTTCAAATAATTTATATTTAAAAAAAATGCTCTAGAAAAATCGAAAAAAACGGTAAGCAAAATAAAAGGTTTTGATTGAATTTTTAACGCGCTAGGGTTAGGTCTCCGTAGCGGGAACGTACGTATATCAATGCATTTTGGGATTGCTACACATGAAGACTTTATTTATTTTTGCCTTACTCTTCAAC
>JAYVPO010000044.1:0-8984 GCA_043757325.1 bacterium | reverse complement strand
TTAGAACCTACCAATTGTCCGTTACATTTTATCGCAGCTTGCAAGCTGGCAATCTCCCATGCCATTTGCGCGATCAATTAAAAAGAGCATCGTCGAGTATTTGTCTGAATTTGGCTGAGGGATACGGTCGAATGTCCTCCGGGGACAGCTGCCGCTTTTACAAAATGGCGTTCGGAAGCCTTCGAGAAGTTCAAGCCATTTTCGATCTCGGCAACTTCACAAACGCTCAAGCGGAACAGCTTGATCAACTAGCCGCTATGCTTTACAAGCTCATTCGAAACTATAAATAATTTACGAAAGCCCCTTAAAAGGGGTTTTAGCAAATTCTCCCTCTTATGCACGAAAACATTGCAGTATTAAAATTAACTGAATGGCCTAGACGCACAGGCATCAGCATTTTGACGCCGCTATCCTTGAACTTTCGACGATCCAGCTTTGTATTCTAAAATCCACCATTTTTTTATATAATCTCTGCATATATTTTCCACCAGGGAATTTTCATAAACCAATTGCGCTTTCAGATTATTGCATTTTCGAAATTGCTTTGATTGGAATAATTGAAATCCTCCAAGGCGCGGCGGCACATCATCTGATGAAATTAAAAATAACGAATTCTTATGCAGATAATCCGCGAACTCTACTTCGCCATCTTCTAGACGCCTCGTAAATTCCGAATCTCTCTGCACCGAAGGAATTTGCGTGACAGTATCCTGCATCCCACGCAGTTTTAACATGGCAGTTAACTGATAGGTATCAGCAAAATAAGGCGCGTCAGTCAAAACTTTAGAAAGTTCATCATATCCAGATACTTCCTTTAATAACCTATTGCGCTTGATAATATACTGACTATCTCCAAATTGAAAACTGCCTGTTAATAGAACCATCAATAAAACATTCAGTGCCGCGGGGATTATAATTTTACTGCGCAAAAAACCATCCGAAAATAAAGCTGTTAACACCGAACCACCAACTAAAATCATCCCGGCCCAGTTTGCTTCTATTTTCGTAAAAGGGCTGATCATCAAAAAAAACAAAAACGGAAATCCCGCACTTAAACTAATAAACCTTGTGTCTTTTGCTAGTAATAATTTTCGCTTTGTCCACCAACTATAAGCCGCTGGGAAAATTAAAAAACCAAATAAAATAAACACCCCGCCGAGATAGTCACTTAATCTTTCAAGGTCTTTTTGCCAAAAAGGTTTTTCTACATGAATTTTAACTTCTCCAGGGTTCTCAAATTTATCAAACTTTTTTGCGGTAAGTGATTCATGTGAATTCGGGGTTTCAGGTAGCATTTTTATTGCCTGGGACCGGTCTTGCTTTTGCGAAAATCCGTGATTTAGTTGAAAGCGAATTGTTGTGAAATTATTTTGCAAATTCCAGATCGCGTTGATAGAAAAAAACAAACTTGCAAAAAGAACCACCACCGCAAACTTGCGCCGCGAAATTCTTTTTTCCCATAGGCTGCTATAAACAAAAACCGGCAGAAATAAGACGAACGTATATTTCGATAAAAGCCCGAGACCCATTACGCTTCCACAGATCGCTGCGGTTTTTAAAGTTGGTTTTTCAAATAGTTTTAAACTCGCATAGAGACTTGCAAACCAGAAAAACTGCAAGCTCGCATCGGGTGTTAAAAGCACACCATTTGCAATAAACCCTGTGGCTAACATCAATATAAAAGGCACGGGAGAAAATTTATCCTTGGTCGCAGGTCGCAGTATGTGCAAAATTTTGTAGAAAAAAAACAATCCTCCGGTTGCAAGCAGACTTGAAGAAGCTCTCCCCAAGGCCGCTGCCATCCAAGCTACCATCGGCGGGTGATCAAAATATCCCCCACTCAAATGCCGACTCCAGTCGAGATAATAAGCTTCGTCTTGAACGAGCGGAATAAAGTGCCCTAAGCCTTGTAACATTAAAAAATACACGCAACAAATTAGGTAAATTCTGCGGTTGACTACGATGAACACAGGTAGTCCTTTAATTGAGTTTGGCGTTTTTGGCTTCCGATATTTTGGATACCTAAATAAAGAGCGCGTTTCACACCGATAAAAATCGCAAGCTGTTTGGCTCGCGTGAGGGCCGTGTAAATTAAATTTCTCTGTAGCATCACAAAATGCTGGGTGTGAAGCGGAATAATCACAACCGGAAATTCGCTACCTTGAGATTTGTGAATAGTAATAGCATAAGCAAGCTTCAATTCATCGGCCTGCTCTTTTGTGTAAGTCACCGTGCGATCTGCAAACTGAACGCTGATTTTGCCGCGATCAAATTGCGCCGCATTCACAAAACCGATATCCCCGTTAAAAACATGTAGTTCGTAATTATTTGCTGTTTGGATGACTTTATCACCTGGAAAAAAGGCACTGTTATTTCCTGGCGAAAGCTCTTTCGCACGGGGGTTTAAAAGCTTTTGAAGGTAGTCATTTAATTCCGTGGTGCCAAGTTCACCCTTATGCATTGGGACTAAAATCTGCACGTCGCGCATGGGATCAAATCGGTATTTTTGCGGCAGATGAGACGTGACGAGTTCTTTTAAGATGTTCTTAATGGCAAAACTTTCTTCTGCTTCGATAAAGTGACAATCGCCCCCGTTTTTGGGAAAATCCGGAATCTGTCCTTGATTGATTGCATGTGCAAAACGAATGATATTAGAAGCCGAAGCTTGGCGAAAAATTTCTGTCAAAGTTAAAGTCGGAACAGTGCGGCTATCGATGAGATCTCGCAGGACACTGCCTGGCCCCACCGAAGGCAATTGATCCACGTCGCCAACCAGAATCAATTGCGTATTGTGCCGCAGTGCACGCCAGAGCATGCGGGCAAGCGTGATATCAAGCATCGAAACTTCGTCAACAATCAGGCAATCTGCAACGATGGGATCACCTTCTTCGAATTCCTCATCTTCACCTTTCCAACGAATAAGTCGGTGAATTGTGCTTGCGGGAAGGCCTGTTACCTCAGCCAAACGCTGAGCTGCGCGACCAGTTGGAGCTGCAAGAGAGATTTTTTTCTCCAGTGCTTTTAAACCCTCAATGAGTGCTTTGGCGGTGGTGGTTTTACCCACACCTGGGCCTCCTGTTAAAATAAACATGGGGCTTAGGATCGCTTGTTCTACAGCTTTTCTCTGTGTATCCGAAAGAACTTTCATGGTTGGATTTTCTGAAAGAAATTTTTCGAACAGCGCTTGGTTAATTTTGGGTTTATTCATTAACATGCGTTTTGTAATGGTTGCCACTTCGATCTCGGCGTCGATAATTTCAAGTCGTGCGTGGCGGGTTTCGTCACCCAATATATTTTCATAAGGTTGCGACACCGTATTTCCGTCGCCATTTAGCTGCATCAAAGCGCCTTCAAGGTGCGCGGTAATGATCCCCCCGGAAATTTTCAAAAGTTCTGTAAGGCCATGCACAAGTTGCAACGTTGTAGAATAGCAGTGCCCTTGATCTTCAAATTGCTGCAGTTGGTATTCCACCGCAGCTTTGATGCGTTCGGGAGATTCCGGTGTAAAACCTAGGTTCATGGCGATTTTATCGGCGGTTAAAAATCCAACGCGAGAAAGCTCTGCACACATTCGGTAAGGATTTTCAGTTAATATCTGTTGTGTTTGAATTCCATAACGCGAGAATATTTTTTTAGCAAGATTGATTGGAATGTCATGGGAACTTAGAAAAAACAACACATCACGGCTGGTTTTTTGTTCGCGCCAGGATTCCAAAATAGTCTGAAGTTTTTTGCGACTCATACGCGGAATGGTAAGCAGCAGTGATGGGTTTTCGTCAAGAGTTTTGAAAGTATCTTGGCCGAAAAAATTCACAATTTTCTCGGCGGTTTTTTCGCCGATGTTTTTAATCAAGCCACTGGCAAGGTATTTTTTTATGGATTCCACATTTTTAGGCCGGGCATTTTGTGAAGTGCTGGCTTTAAATTGCTTGCCAAACTGTGGATGCTCACCCCAGTCGCCTTGACAGGTGTAATATTCGCCTTCTTTGACTGTGATAAAAACACCGGTCACAGTTACTGCGGCTGACTTTTCGGCAAGCTGGCCTTGCAAAACATTCCATCCAGTTTCTTCATTTCTAAATAGGATTTTATTTACTTTAAATAAGACTTCAGCCACGGCTTTTTCTTTGATGCAATTTACGTTTTTTCTTTATAATTCAGCAACTTACAAATCTGTCGGTTAATTCCAGAAATCCAAGCTTAACCCAGTCTCATTAAATACCGAATACCATAATTGATGAGAGTATTTTTTTCACCGTAATTTTTTGGGGAGTCAACTATGATCGAGTATCAGTTTGTTTTTAAAAACATGGCGAGTTCTTTGGCACTACAAAATCACACAACCACGAAAATGCAGGATATCATTCTTCGGTTTGTTACCAAACCAAAACTCCTTCATACGACCTTCTCTGTGGATCGGCACTTACATAAGATTCATATGACGCTCGACGCAGGCGACGGTTTTAGAACGGACGTTAACGCAGAAACTACCGACATGCACGTTAGTATTGATGAGGCGGCTCATAAGCTTGAAAAGCAAATGCGAAAACATAAAGAAAAATTAAAAAATCACAAACGCGGTCACCAACTAAGTGGTGATAATTTTGGAGAAGCAAAAGCGGGTTACGATGATGTGGCAATCGATGCCGCAGATATTTTGAAGTTTGAATCACACCGAAAACGCGCTTGATAAAACAAAAAAAGCCTAGGAATTCTTTCCTAGGCTTTTACTATTATTCTTAAAAAATTAGAAGTTCATGCTAACGCTTGTCGCTACTCGCAATTGCTCTTCAACAGCCGCAAAGCGAATATCTTTATTGTCTAGAACCACATCATTGTTACGTTCTCCACGCATATACCCAAGTAGCAGTCCTAAGTAAACGCGATCTGCAACTTGCGACTGGCCATCAACAGCACCACCATAAGTGTTTGCAAGGCCATAACCAAAACCGTTCTCTTCAAATCCAATCGGAGAAACCGCTGCACCACGATATTTTCCAGTTAAAGAGATTCGCGACGCTTGATCTTGAAACCAATAAGAAGTTTGTAATTGTCCTGCAAAACGATCACCGCTTCGGTAAGTTGAAAAGACCGGATTTGCTTCGCTGCGATTGCCATCATACTGAGCATGAGTTACCGAACCTAACATTGAAAAATTATCGGTCATATTTCCGCGAGCGAAAAGAGTGCCTTGCGGCGCAACATAAAATTGTCTTTCTTCAACATCGTTTGCATTCAAGCTAAAACCAACAGCGTTTCCACGATCACTCTGAAGAGCTAATGCGGCCTGACCAACATCATCATGTTTAAAGGTTCCGACAGAGCGATTAGTATAACCCGCACCCACTTCGAACTTCGGTGTGTGATAGCTAAGAGAGGCAGTTTCGCGGCGGAAAAACAATTTATCGGAAAAATTTAAATCTCCAGCTTTGGAATTGATCCAATTGAAGTCGGAATTCACACCAAGAGTTAGATTATCGGTCATCGAGATTGCAACAGCTGGTAGAAATTTTGTGTTATTGACCTTCTCGTTACCATCCATAACGGTGCGGTACTTTTGGTTGGTTTCGCCGTACTGACCACCTAAACTGATCGCCAAAATATCACCGCTAGTTGCAACACGACTCACAACTGAAGGACCTTGGATCTGAGAACGAACTTTATCGGATCCCGTTGGAATCTTCACAGTTTTCGAAGTAAAATCGGCCCCTACTTCAAATCGTGGGCCATACACTTCGTGTAATTGTGAAGGCAACTGCGCCATGGTTGAATTCGGCAGAACACGGTCTCTCTTGCCGTAACCTTTAACATCACCCGATCGGGTTATGAGGCTTTTTTCGCGTTTTGATGCAACCGGTGCATTGGTTGTCTGCGTCACATCATTTGGGGCTACATCAGCCGCCAAAACCTGTCCATAAAATGCCACATTTGACATCACTGTTAGACAGATACTTACAGTACTTAGCGTCGAAAATTTCATAAAAAGTCTCCTTAAATTGTAAAAATCTCACACTCAAAAGCAGTTTTCGTAACCGTCTTCTTGAGAGATTTTTACACAAAGGGAAAAACTCCACAAGACAGCTAGGAATAACTTCTAGCTGAAATAATGGAGTTATGGCAATAGGGAAATTGTTGAGCTTGTATTTAGATCATTGTAGTCCGTTTACCGCAATCTTTTGCGAAGCGATAACGCCTTTAGAAACCAAATCTTTAACAACCGAAGTCACTATGGATGGCTGGCCAGAGTTTTTGGCGCGGATTTTCATAACCACCGCCGAAACACCTTTGCCATCAACCGTAAGCATGGCGTTGTACTGGCGAATATCCTCAATAGTTTCATCAGGTTTGATCATATGGGTTGTGTAGGAAAATGTTTTTTCAGAAATCTTGGTATAATTATTTTCTAGTGCAAAACGAATGGTAGTCGGCAATGGATTACTGATATTTGCCTCGATCGCCCATTGATTTGTTATGACGGCCAAACCGTTTACTGTGGCGGGTGTGTTTTTTTGAATTGGAGTAACAGTGATGTTCGTTGCCGTTGCAATTAAGCCTTTAGCAAAACGGCTCAAATCGGCATCGGATAGATTCGATACGGTAGCAAATTGCTTTGCGGCATCGACGATAAATAACGATGTAGCGATAAAAACGGTGGTTGTTCCACCCTCGTTTACTGGTGGCGCCACTTCGGTCAAGTTAGGCTTACCGTTCCCAGAAAAATAATTTCCGGCAAGTTGTGTTAAAAGTGCCGTTGGTGCGCCGTTAGCGCATAGTGCATTGCCGTGTTCTGTAAAAGTTTGCACCGAACGAAGTTTACTCGATGCTGCGCAGAATTCGGCTAAAGAAGTTGCGTTAGCAATAGGTGCTCCTGATCCGCCTGCGCCTTGAGTTCCTGCACTACCTGCCCCACCTGCCCCAGTTCCAGCATCTCCGCCGCCGCCAGTGACTGGAGTTGGCCTTGGAGCTGCTTGTTCCTTACAACCTGCTAAAATAAGCATTAACATTGTGATCGTCATTTTCATAATTTCTCCTTTATTAATTGGAATCCGGTAAAAAAACTGTAAGGGGCAGGCGAGTGCCCTGCATCTCTTGACCTGTATCGGCAACAATTGCCAAAAACTTTTTCGCATCACCATCGGTGTAAAAAACAGTGCGTAAAGGCATTCCTAAAGCAATGGTTGTTTTTTCATCTTGAAACATGTTTTGCACCATATAGGCCCCTTTGGCCCTGACGACAATGTTTTGACCGTTGTAAGGAATGACTAGTTGAGGAGCGACCGGCCGAATCGAAACTCGACCCGAAATCTTCGAACCTGCGGCCAGACCTTTGGCGCTTGATTTTACGTTAACCACAACATCAAAATCTCGACCTTGGCCGATTTCCTTTTGCTGTTGGGCAACCGATGCAAAAGGAGAAATAGTCGCCGGAAGTCCTGGCTCGTAAGACAGAGTACCCGAGCTAGAAGACGTCGATTCTTTGGTTGCAGTGACTGCACACAAAAGGCCTTCGAATTGTTTGTTTGTGGCACTAATTTTTGACATTTCCTTTTGGGATACACCAACTGATTGTGAAGACGAGGTTGCCTGTTCAGCAGCGCTTTCGGCTTTACTTTGCGCAAGTGATGGTGAAGCGCTCAGAACGGAGACTTTAACGCTTTGTGTACCGCCAGTATTTTTTGAAAGGATCTCTAGGACGGCTTGGACTACTACAGTGTAGTTAATAATAAAAACGGTGCCTGAAATGGTGATGGGAATCGAACGATAACGTGCTTGAAAAAGCGTTTTATTTGGATCGGCCAGATCTGCCAAATTAATACCGCAGTCTTTCTGTATTTGCACTAGCGGATCATCTGAAGGTGTTGCGGGTGCATCGGGGGTCGACGGAGATCCTGGGGTATTACCGGGGGTATTCGGGGTTGAACCAGTACTTGGTAATTGAGCGGGACTCAAATTTTCACGTTTTTCGGCCGCATCCTTCTTACATGTTGTAAGTAAGATCACGAATATTAGAAAGCTGGAGTGTTTAATTAAGCTCATTTAGTATCCAATTTATCTGAGGATATATCGGTAAACTAGCGTATAAACTTAAGGGAAATGTGTAAATTACCGGAAAAACAAGCGAAATTGGGTCGCTTAAACTGGATTCTCTACAATCAATATTTCGTAGAAAAACTTAAACCACTTTCAGATACCTTCAAACAAGCTCTCATCAAGTTAGGGCTTGCAAAATATAGCCGACCATCTTCACACACGTCACATGGTGTTTGTTTTTACCGTTCTGCTCAAATACCAAACACTCGCGGCCTACGTTTTTTTTTGAACTTTACAGTGATAGCAAGGGGTCTAGCGGTTTAATTCAGAAAGATGGGAGAAACTCAACATTTATGATTTTTGTTTACAATATTCACGCAATTTCAAATGCCATGTGTTTGAGCTTGCCATTCGGCACTCTGGCTTTGACCTTTAGAATTTCGATACCAACAACTTGGCCATCTTTGTCATAATCAAACACCACGCCATCTTTTACTTCTTCGGATTCGATAACATCCGCATCAGAAAGTTCAAGGTAAAGTGCATCAGCTGCTTCGTCAAATTTAACCTTCATAAATTTCCTTTTTTGGTACGATCAAAAAATACGGTTACGATCTTTAGTGGCTTTTCAGTTTGATTGTAAATAACCCTTAGTACTCGACCTTCATTTTCGTCCACAACAATTAGGACGTGTTTTAATGTCAGATCAAATTTGTCAATCTCAACTTTTTGAGGATGATTCAGCGCATTCTCGATCCACTCAATCTTTATATTACGTTTTTCGGCATGGGTCTAAAACCGATGTTTTGCCGGACAGTTTAATGTGAGTTGACGCACTCCATTAAACAATCGACGGCGACTGCACAGGAGAAATTCATTTTTTATTTTTACGCAGCTTGAGCTTTTACCGGTGGCTCGTTGGCGATAGATTTTTCTGATTTCGAGTAGTATTC
>JAYVPO010000043.1:0-2445 GCA_043757325.1 bacterium | reverse complement strand
AATGCGCGATTCCGCGTCCGGCTGTCATCCAATTTACTTGGCCGGGCTCAATCACTTGCTCAAAGCCTAGGGTGTCACGGTGTAGGATTTTTCCGTCGAAGAGAAAGGTAAGAGTGGCTAAGCCAATATGGGGGTGGGGGCGCACACTTAGCTCATTGCCAATTTGCACCGTCAACGGACCCATATGATCCCAAAAGATAAAAGGGCCTACCATTCGCTTACGGTGGTAGGGAAGAATCCGATTTACACTAAAGTCGCCTAAATTGTGGAGGTGTTTTGGAATAAGCATATTGCTAGATTCGCCTAAGGGACTTTGGCTAGCAAGAAAATCCGGTAGCGTGGTGGCTAAATTGCTCAGCTTGTTTACAATATAACTATGGAAAAACAGGCATTTAAAATTGCGGCTGTGGCACTGGGTATTTTAGCGCTCGCGATGGTGGTTTATTATAAAAAATTCCGCGCTCATACAGAGGAAGAAATTTCTCTAAGTCAAAAAGTGGAAAGTACGAAAGAAGTGAAATCAGAATTTGAAGGAATTTATTCTCCCACGGAAGCAATAGATGCGGATGGGAAAATGGTTTCATTTCTTTCTATATCAAAAAAGGAAGAGGGCGGTTTTACTGGGACTTGGAGAGCCGAAAAAATTGGGAGCAACGACACCGGCTTTTTTGAATGCAACGATGTGAAAGTGCTGGAGAAAGAATTTTTTGTAAGATGCGCAAATCCTGAATTTGGCACTATCTCTTACGACGGCGTCATTCAGAGAGCAGACAATTCATTCACCGTGAGCGGAAAAATTTTATGGATGATGGACTCCACCCCAATCTTAGAGAAGACAGTGCAGCTTACACATGCTGCAGGCGACTAAAAACTGGCCTCTGAGTTTGTGCATTTTATTTTACAGTAAATTATTGTCTATTAGATTTTGATAAGTTTGCTGACCAAATTACGGATTTTAAACCAGTGCTTGATGAACGACACTCCATGGCGGAACTAAAAATTCCCAAATGAAAATAAACCCCTTATGGCCTCAATTTTCGTTCGCGAAATTTGTGAAGTTTCGGTTTTTTGCGGTCAGACGCGCACATTCCTGCCCGCGAAAATTTCAGTATAGCGTCGAGGACCTATACTGCAGGTGCTACCACAACCTGGGCGGACCATCGCCAATAGTCGCGTCAGCACAAAATAAAAACTTGCGGCCGTGATCCATCTTTTGATAAAGCTTAAAAAATTGATTAGCGAGTTTTAAATTCAGGGGGAAAAATGAAAAAAATCGTCTTCTTTATTTGTTTTATTATTTCAAGTTCAGCTTTTGCAAATACTATCAACAGTATGGACTGTAGTGACTCTAAAGGAAATTCCGTGCATGCCACCTTCACCTATTCCGCTACTGGCGATACATTCGAGCTCAGATACTTGCCTTCACATGCCCTTGTTCGCGGTACGATGAATCTTATAGATGATCCAAAAAATAGTTTTTCTGAATATTTTTTTATAGGCAACGACGAGGGTAAGATCTTTCGTTTCTTCGTTGGCCGAGGAACCGATGAAGGCGAAGTCTATTTGAGTCCATTCTGGATGGCTTGTAAAAAGACTTCTTGATCCCCTCAGAGTTCCGATGCTTGGCGGAGACAAGACTCCTCTTTCTCTGCTGAAATCAGACCGGAATTAACCCTATTATATACTTATTGTATATAATAGGGATTGTGAGTTCTTCTTGCTTTGCTTGCTTTTTGCACGCTAAGGATTTTGTGAATAGAAGAGTATGAGTGTCCGCGCGAAGTGCGAGAGGGTTCACAAAAATATCAGGATGATAATTTTGCACGGAGCGCAGCGACGCCAAACGGGCGAGGGGCAGGAGCCCCGAGTGAAATCTCACCCTCTCCACCATCAACTGTTTTCTTCAGCTTAGGTTCAAGGTCAATTTACCTCAGAGCGAATCGGCGAAAATGAAACGCAAAAAAAATCCGAAACACAAGGTTTCGGATTTTTTGCTGGGTCTTATTTTTTTATAGAACTACTGGTGTTTCAATCACAATATCTACTCTGCGATTGATGGCGCGTCCATCTGCGGTTTTGTTCGTAGTCAAGGGCCTATCAGATCCGTAGCCGGCGGTATCAATTTGTAGTGATTCAGGCAGCCCTTGGCTAAGAAGATATTTCTTCACAGATTCTGCACGTTTCTGCGACAAATCTTTATTTGTGCTTGTGGATCCGATGGAGTCTGTATGCCCTTCTACTTTGATTGAGCTAGCTGGCACCGCAGAAATTAATTGATCCACTTTTTTAAGTGTTTCAAATGAATTTGGATTCAGGTCTGCACGACCTGAGGAAAATTGCATCTTCTTAAGTCTTACTACGATTTTCTTTCCATCTTTCATCACTTCGGCTTCGTCGGTGGCGAAGGTGTTTTTAACTTCTTCGATACGCTGTTTTAAGTCTTCT
>JAYVPO010000042.1:0-2451 GCA_043757325.1 bacterium | reverse complement strand
TTTTACCAACCAAGCTAGATCGTTGACGCTTCCCCAAAAGTCCTAGCAACTTTTGGTTCAACGGCTACCTAAAAATTAGGCAGCAAGTGCGTAATCGTAGCTAGAAATTTCGGCACGGAGCTAAAGAATCCAACTCGTAAAATTGAAAATAACTGCGCTGCTTATGACTCTACGCGCTTCTTAAATTGATACAGAGTTCAGACTAAAAGCAATAAAAAATTTCCCCCACTGTTTCAATATGATCAACAAGATCGTCGTCCGTAATCTGATCATAAATGCAGATATCAAAAGTGTAAGGCAGAGAGAGTTCATCCAGTCGTGAACGAATTGAATTTACAAACTCTAAATCTAATCCTTCGCCAATCAGCGCCAGGTCAATATCAGATCCAGGTCGACAGTTGCCTTTCACACGGGATCCATAAATAGTCACCTTTCTCAACTGGGCGAATTCCTGAAAAACGGAATGAATTCTTTTAATGGTTGCTTCCGTTAGTCCGAATCTCATTCTATGGATTTCGGTTCGAGTGTCGCTTTTAGCTTCTTGAACTGAATGGCATACTTGGAAACAATAGCGTTGACAACTTCGTTAGCTGTTTCTTGATTATATGTGTGTGACGTCTGAATCCGAGACTGCACCATATCCATCCAAATTTCGCCATCTTCAACTAAGCCGCGCTTAAATGCGAGTCTAATTGCATCCTTACTTCCCTGAATTGTTGACTCACCTTGCGCTTCATAAACATCCTTGATGGTGTTCCACGCCAGTTCATATGCATACTCGAAGGCCTTGATCAAGCCTTGCGTTTCGAGTTTCGACAATTGTTTTTTAACCAGAAATTCTTCTAACTGTGACAATGCTTTTTTATAGTTTGAATACCGCTGAATCCAGCGAACGTCAATTTTTTTTGATTCCACAGTGTTTTGTTAAATTCTAATTTGGCGTTGGCGGCTCAAAAATTTGCAACCTGTTTCTCCGGCGCTAAAAATACTGTAAAAACAACCGAAGACAAAGAGATAAAGTCTCGAAGCTCCTAAAAAGTTGTCAGACACCCAGCATTAAATATTTTTAGTTGCGGCTAAATTTGATTATTGGCGTCTAAGTTTCCGATTTTTTATAGTTTTTTGAAATTTTTGTTTGCGAATAAATAATGATGAAAAAATCAAATTGTAGTTTTTCATTCAAAAAATATATTTATCAAAAACAGATGGGCAAGCATATGATTTTTTATAGCTTGTACTTGCCTACGTGCTATTAATATGTTTATCCTCAAGGCCTTTCTTGGTTCAACATGGGAATTCGTAATTCGATTTCAAACGCTGCGAGAGGGTATTCTAAAATGAAAAAAGTTGCGATTATCAAATGGCCTCACCAAATCGACCCAACGCCTGAAGCAGTTGCCGCCGAAATGGCAAGTCACGGATATAAGAGTTACGATTTGCAAACTATTGCCCCGTGGTTTGTACGAAGCCGGCATGCGCACGACTTCGACGAAATTCGTGGGGCGGTTGAGGGAGTAACTACTTTTCATTTTGACGATCAAACTGTAACTGTGGAAGCAGGTGATATTTTATTTATCCCGGCGGGAGTTTCGCACGAAGTTCGCACACACAATTCGCGGACATTTACAGCGTATAAAGGATCGACGACCGGAACTCGCAGTGTTACCGAACTTGGAGACGGAAAAGGTAGTATTGAAGATTTGGCTCGTGAGAAAAAATGAAAACGCTCTATTTCATGGATTTGGATGGGACGATAGAAGATAGCCGCCAAGATATGGTGGCGTCCATCGTTCGAGTGCGCGCAAAATTTGGATTGGATTCATTAATGTACGACGCACTTGTGCCGTTTGTAACAAAAGGCATGAATTACCTTTACGAAAATGCGTTTCCCGAGCTGAGTTCAGATCTAGCTAAAGTTCAGAGAGAATATGACTCGGATTATCTTGCACATGTGACCGATCACACCCAGCTTTACACTGGCATGGACCAAGCACTAGCGGAACTATCGAAATTTGGAAAAATTTTTGTTGTAACAAATAAACCAACCAATATTTCTGAAAAACTTTTATTAAGTCTCAATGTTTTAAAATACATAAGTGGAGTGATGGGGTGCGATAGTTGTGCTGAAACCAAACCAAGTCCACTTCCATTAAAAATTATTGCAGCACGCGAGAATTTTCAACCGCAAATAGACTGCGCTTACGTGATTGGAGATAGCGCGGCAGATATGCAAATGGCGGAAAACTTCGGTGCTAAGTCGATTTGGTGCCAATGGGGTTATTTTACTAATCCTCCGGTACCTAAGCCATTTTGGGTTGCAAAGACTCCAGTCGATCTTGTGAGTATTACTACTAACCTGACTTTTCCTAAATTTTTCTCACTACAAAAGCAGTGTTGGAGAAATTGCGCGCAAGATTTTTTCTTGTTTTTTTGTAAGCGTAACTACTTTAG
>JAYVPO010000041.1:0-2467 GCA_043757325.1 bacterium | reverse complement strand
GGAATTCCAAAAACCACTTACTTGTAGATGTCTAAACACAGGAATTCCGAGAGCCATAAGCATCGTTGGCCAATAGATGGCATGGGTTTTTAAAATGTCTTTTCCTATAAGATGCGTAGAATTTTCCCACAAATCAGCTCTGAAATTCTTTTGAGCGTTAAGCTCGCCGCCGTCGTAACCTAAGCCCCCTAAATAGCTTAGCAGGGCATCAAACCACACGTAGGTCACATATTTTTGATCAAAAGGAAGTGGAATTCCCCAGGTCAAACGCTCAATAGGACGCGAAATCGAAAAGTCCTCAAGTGGCTGCTCTAAAAAAGCCAAGGTCTCTTTTAGGTATTGAGAGGGAACAATCGTCTCAGGAAACTTCTTATAGTGCTCAATTAGGCGACTTTGATAAGCACTCATCTTAAAAAAGTAATTAGACTCCTTTCGTAAATCGGGAGGCGTTAAATGATCAGGGCAGACTCCCTGCTCGTTCCATTCGCGATCTGTGCGAAAGCGTTCGCAACCTATACAATATTTACCCTCAAAGGTTCCAAAGTAGATATCGCCCTTTTCTTTCAATCTATTGAGCGCCCGACCCACCAGCTCGTAATGTGAGCTTAAAGTGGTGCGATAAAAAACATCAGGCTTAATGCCAATTTCACTCCACACAGAGGAGAAAACGCCCGAAATCTCATCACAAAAAGCCCGTGGCGCTTTTGATTCTTTGGCGGCCATTGCTGCAATTTTTTCGCCGTGTTCGTCGGTACCCGTTAAAAAAAAGCTCTTTTCCCCTCTTTGTAAGGAGTATCTGTTCATCGTATCAGCAAGCAAAGTGGCATAGGCATGACCCAAGTGAGGCTTTGCATTTACATAAAATAGAGGAGTTGTGATGTAGCGTGAGTCACTTTTCATAGAGGTGAATCAAACGAGAAAAACCAACAAAGGTCAACTCTCATGGGGGAAAATACGCATTTCAAGAGTGAAAAGTGCATTTTCACGGGCAAAAACAGCTTTTCTAGAGTGAAAAAAATGCAAAAATGATTTTAAGCCTGTTGCAAACAATAAAATTCGTGTAGAAAGACTTTTATCTCACAGAGAGAAATTCTCAGGGGAAAATAGGGAAAAAGGAGAAATTACCTAATGGCTACCAAGAAACCTGCTAAAAAAGCTGCAAAAAAAACAACAACAACAAAAAAAGCTACTGCAAAGAAAGCTCCCGCAAAGAAGAAAACCGCTTCTAAGCGCAAGCCTAATGCTGCTTTCATGAAACCAATGACCCCTTCGGACTCATTGGCTGTAATCGTCGGTACAAAAGCTATTCCACGTACTGAAGTTACCAAAAAAGTATGGGCATACATCAAGAAGAACAATCTTCAAGACGCTAAAGAACGCCGCAACATCAACGCTGATGACGCTTTGAAAGTTATTTTCGGTGGAAAAAAGACTGTTTCCATGTTCGAAATGACCAAACTCATCAACAAGCACCTTTCGTAATTTTACGAAAGACTTAGTTAGATAAGTCGACCCTCGGTGAGCCGTAAAAGGTTCCCGGGGGTTTTTTATTTTAAGCCGCGTAGCTTAATCAGCATTAGCAAGCGTTGCCTGCGCCAGCATCCATCCCACTTTTCTGCGCCCAAAAATCTACAACCTCGCAGACCACTCGAGCAAATCCTTTGGTGTTTCAAAAAATTTAATTTGATCTGCCCGGTGAGGAATTTGCGTGATCCAGCCGCAGTGATCGCCCACTAAAAATGCCCAGCCCCCCGCCTCTATTGCCGCCACAATTGCCGGAACATCAAACACATCATCACCTACTGCAATCGGAAGGGCTGTCGGATTTGCTTTCATGTAACTTCGTACTGGGCTTCCTTTATCAAAACCCTTTGCTAAAAGTTCCACTCCTCGCTGCCCACGTACCCAATTCCAAGCACTCGCCTCGGTCTTAAGCGGATTTTCATCCAGCAATAATAAAAGCTCATCTAATTTTTCATTTTTGCGAACCGCAAGCCTTAAGCTCGTTTCTTTAATTTCCAAACGAAAATCTGGATGGGAATCCGCCAACGATAAATATTGATCGATCACACTTTGTGGCAGTGCAGGACCTACTCGTGTTGTAACTTGACTTGCGGCATCGTAGCGAAGGCTTCCCTGTACAAAAAAACCTGAGAGCTGCGCAAACTCCTCATATACGCCAAACAGAGACGACGTGCGTCGTCCTGTGTTCCAAAAAACATCTTTTGATTTTCGCTTGAGATTGCTAACAGATTCAAAGATTTCGCCAGCGTCATACTGACGCTCTTCCCACACTTCTAGATGTGGGCACAGTGAGCCATCGTAGTCTAAAAACCACACAACTTCTGTCAAAATACGGTCGCTGAATTGCACGTATCCCCCATGGTATAATTACAAAACAGGAGATAACACATCTATGGCAAATAACGTTCTTCAAAAATCATTGATCACACTTTTTGTTGGTTCA
>JAYVPO010000040.1:0-2468 GCA_043757325.1 bacterium | reverse complement strand
CCTCGGCGGCCTGGGGCGACGGCCTGGTCGACAACCCGGCAGGCCGGGCAAGCCTATATCTGTAGCTATGGCAGTAGAGAGTAAAACGAGAAAAATTCTAGCCTTTGCGGTTTCTCAAATGCCCGCAAAAGGAAGAATTGCTGCCAAGTCACGGCAAAAATATGGACGCAGGCGAGACCTTAGGCATAAAGGGTGGGAATTCCTGTTCTCAGATCTAAAAGCCAGTGTGGCACCGAACGCAGAATTTTTGTCCGACCAGAATCCGCATTACCCCAAATATATGAAAAAGTTTTTCCCATTAGCTACACATGAAACAATAAAAGGAAGGCGTGGATGCGCGGGAGGACAAGGAGAGTTAAAAAGAGGTGGATTTGATCCGATGTTTAGCGTGAACCATACATTTGCGATGCTGAGGGCCAATATCTGCAGGCTTATTCGCCGAACTTGGTGCACAACGAAGAAGAAAGATGCGCTTGCAGACCATATCGCCATCTACGTGAACTTCCATAATACGGTGCTTTTAAGACCTTAGAGTGAGTAAAAAATATTCTCTTAGTGGACAATCCAATTTGGAAACCGTAAATTCCGGCCATGGACTTCGATTTACAACCCCATCTGCGAGGAGAACTTTTAGAGTTAAGACCACTTTCTAGCGCGGATTTTCCCGCCCTTTATGCAGTGGCTTCAGATCCTTTGCTTTGGGAGCAACACCCGCACAAGGAACGCTATCAGCAATTGGTCTTCGAGGATTTTTTTGAGAAGGCTCTCGAATCGAGAGGAACACTGATAGCTTCGCGGCAAGACACCAACGAAGTAATCGGAAGCTCTAGATTTTACGACCTCAATCGGTCAGGCAAAAGAATTGCCATTGGATACACGTTTCTTTCGCGCTCCTGCTGGGGTCATACATTTAACAAAGAACTGAAGGGGCTGATGCTCAACCACGTGTTTCAATTTGTGGATTCCGTTATATTCCATATCGGAGAAACAAATATACGCTCTCGAAAAGCCATCGAAAAGATCGGCGCGACTGTGATTGAGAGCATACCACATGCTCTTCCTGATGGAACTCCGTATATGGAAGTGATCTATCAAATTAGAAAAAAAAATTTTAGGCAAGCTCCAAAGCCCCAACTTTTTAATCCACAAAAAAAACACTAATTTAAGCTATTTCGAACACCGAAAACAAATTAAAAAATTAAATGCACAATCTTAGGGGCCAGCTTGAATTAATTTTGGATGATTTTTTTAATTTCATCGCCGTATGTATAGGCAAAGGCAGTTTTTGCAGGCTCGTTTTTCCAAGGATAAGCCTTCTCTAAAATTTGCCAATGCCTTGGCGTAACAAGGCCATTTTCAGCATCAGACATAATATCCGAAGTGCGATATTCCTGCGTATAGTAACAATACTTTTCGTGCCAAACTTCGTAATAATGATCATCAAAACCGAGCACGTGTCCGACTTCATGCGCGAAAGTGCGAAAGCGCACTATTTTTTTCATGTGGATTGTTTTGTCTAGGTGGTCGGTAATGGATTGCACTTCGCTTGGTCTCGCCAAGAAAGTGTAGGCTCCAGGCTCAGTGCTCCATTCCACATGAAGCCTAAATCCGCCGCCCTTCCACTCATCTTCAATCATGGCTTTGAGCCGAACTTTCTCAGCTGAAAAATCTCCAGGATTTAACAAAACAGAAAATTCCTTCGGACTCAATCTTTTCACAAATGGGTTTGGCTGAAACTTATGCTCAGCTTGATCGGGCGGAAGAAATTTTTTTCCAGCCAACAGTCTCTGTATATCTAGTCGCAGCAGAAACTTGGCAGAATGATCCAGATCCAGCCAGAGATTTTCATTTTTCATCTCTTGAGTTTTTTGGAGTGTATAATGAACATCGGACCAATTCCAAACTGAGCGATCATATTCGACCGCCGGCTTATTATTTGATTTTGGATGAATAAAAATTGGGCCGAAAGGAATATAATCTTTTTCTTTTTCCTCATCGGGTTTTTGAGCAGCACGCAATTTATTTATGGAGTCTTTATATTTATCCAATACTCTGGCTACCAATATTCTCTTCTCACGCAATTCTCCATCGCACCATTCTGCCTTATCGCTTTTCTCCAAATGCTGAACTGCCACTTCAAAAGGATGCGTTTTACCCTCCAACTGATGTATAAACTGGCGTTTTGCCGAATACACGAGCGCAAAAAACAAAATGATAGAAGAAACAGCTAACCAAGCTTTTTTGCTTTGCTCCAAGCTCTCTCCAGACTTTACCTACTATCGTGTAATTCGTTTACATTCTCGGAGCCAAAGATCAATTCGTCCAAATGATCATAGTGTTGGAAAACGGCATGTGCACGACTCGCAAAAGTGGGCCGTGCACCAGGGGCATACAAATAGGTATCGACACCAGCGGCCTCACCAGCCTGCAGATCATAAACATAATCGCCTAGATAGATTATTTGTTCC
>JAYVPO010000039.1:0-32527 GCA_043757325.1 bacterium | reverse complement strand
ATCATTAAAGTCCATCTCCATTGCGTGGAGAGATCTTCCTGAAGTTTGAATATGATATTTTAACATCTGACTGCGTTCTGAAGCGCCATAAAGATCGCGCATGGCAATGGCCCAAATCCGACGCGCAACCCGCCCCAAAACCGCGTATTCCGGATCGAGTCCGTTACTAAAGAAAAAGCTTAAATTAGGGGCAAAGTCATCGATTTTCATACCTCGAGCTAAGTAGTATTCCACATAGGTAAAGCCATTCGCCAAAGTAAAAGCCAACTGAGTTATCGGATTCGCACCAGCTTCAGCTATATGATATCCCGAAATAGAAACGCTGTAATAATTGCGTACTTTTTTGGAGATAAAATATTCCTGCATATCGCCCATTAATTTCAGCGCAAATTCCGTTGAAAAAATGCAGGTATTTTGTGCTTGGTCTTCTTTTAATATATCTGCCTGAACGGTTCCTCGAACTTGTTCTAGGGTCTGATCAAAAAGTGATTCGTATTCTTTTGAAGTCGGCTCGCGTTTATTTTTAGAGGAAAAAAAACTTACTTGCTGATCAACAGCTGACGTTAAAAACATTGCAAGAATCACCGGTGCCGGACCGTTTATGGTCATACTCACACTGCACTGCGGAGAAATCAAATCAAAGCCTTGGTACAGCAATTTCATATCATCAAGAGTTGCGATCGAAACGCCAGACTCCCCTACTTTGCCGTAAATATCCGGTCTTTTATCAGGACTTGCGCCATATAACGTAACACTATCAAAAGCTGTGCTCAATCTTTTTGCGGTGTCGTTTTGGCTTAGATAGTGAAACCTTTTATTAGTTCGTCCCGGTCCACCTTCGCCGGCAAATTGGCGTTTTGGGTCTTCAGCCGTGCGTCGATAAGGGTAAACTCCCGCGGTAAAAGGAAAAGAGCCGGGGACATTTTCTTTGCGCAAAAATTCAAAGGCCTGAGCCTGACTTGTAACTTTTGGCAAAGCTACCTTGGGCATTTTTAAGTGCGCTAGACTTGTAAATTTTGCCGGAACACGAACATCTTTTCCTCGCACACTGTAGGTGAATTCCTGAGCTGCATAATTGGCGTAAATTTGGGGCCAGTCTAGCAAACTTTTGCGCAGCTTTTCGGGAATTTCGTTTAAATATTTTTTTGCAGATTCACTTAGTTCAAATTTTAATTTTTCGTCAATCGTACATCGCGCTGCGATTTCAAAAGCTTCGGACTTTCGGGCCGCGTCGATATATATTTCTGATTGTTTGTGGTACGAGCGCACCGCTCCAGAAATATCCGCCAAATAATGACTGCGGTAACTAGGAATTAAGGAATTTCGTCGGGTCGATTCTTGGGCATAGGGACGATTTGGATTGGGCAAAAATTGCTTTTGGCCTGTTATCTCGTTCAACTTTTCTGCAATCTGTCGGTAGAGCCCGCTTGTGCCATCGTCGTTAAAACGACTCGCAATAGTTCCAAATACTGGATAACGAGACGTGTCTTCGAATCGCTCACCTTTGTAGCGAGTCCTTCGGAGTTGCGTTCTGACGTCGCGAATGGCGTCCAAGGCTTGGCTGCGCTCAAATTTATTTATCGCAATAAAATCGGCAAAATCCAGCATGTCGATTTTTTCCAGCTGCGACTGCGCTCCAAATTCGCTGGTCATTACGTACAGACTTAAATCACAAATTTTAAGAATATTCGAATCACCTTGGCCAATGCCGCTTGTTTCAACAACAATAAAATCAAATTCCTCGGCGCGCATCAAATCAACCAGCGCGCGCGTTGCATTTGAGATTTCACTGCCAGAATCGCGCGTCGCTACACTGCGTAAAAAAACTCTTGAATTCGATGCGGTATTAATGCGAATGCGGTCTCCAAGAAGGGCCCCGCCGGTGGATTTTTTTGACGGGTCGATACATAAAACGCCGATTTTAACTTCAGAATGATCCCAAAGAAAACGCGTTAATATTTCGTCGGTTAAAGAACTTTTTCCTGCGCCTCCGGTCCCAGTTATACCTAAAATTGGGGTTTTTCTTGCGGAAGTTTCTCCTGGCCCGCTATAGTTTCCGGCCTCCAAAAGGGTCATTTTGCGCGCCATCTGGCGTTTTGACGAGATTTTTTTACCTGCGACAAAATCTTCCCAAATAAAATCGGATTTTTGAACCATATCTCCAATCATTCCATCGAGGCCAAGTTTTGCACCTTCTTCCGGGCTGTATATTTTCGTAACGCCTTTGTTTTCTAGAATTGCGATTTCTTTTGGTGTGATAACCCCACCACCACCGCCAAAAATTTTGATATGTTCACCGCCATCGGCATCGAGAAGTTCACGTACATACGCAAAAAATTCCAAGTGCCCCCCTTGATAAGAGGATATGGCGATAGCCTGAACGTCTTCTTGTAATGCAGCATCGGCGATTTCCGCTGCAGATCGGTTATGCCCTAGGTGAATTACTTCGCAGCCGCGACTTTGCAGCATGCGACGCATGATGTTAATACTTGCGTCGTGACCATCGAATAATGCTGTGGCGGTCACAAAGCGAATTTTATGTTTCGGTTTATAGGTTTTTAAATTGTTTATTGCATCAGTCATAAGTTGAGATTCTAGCTTTAATTGCAATCTTAAGCAATTCGTGTGTGTATTAAAAGCCCCGAACCCAAAACGTCAATTGCACGGACGAAATATATACAAACAAAAGCCTTAGTATTTACGTTTTACCAGCCGCAAACGCTGAAAAATTTGTGAAGCCGAAATACCCCACCCTTTGATTGCACCAAGGAAGAAAATTCCGCCTATAAAAAACCCATCCCAAAGGCACTGCCAAGCCGCTTGTATCTTCAATTGAGTACCTAGGTTGCCGGCCACGAAAATTTTAATATTAAACTTACCAAACACCAGACAGTAGATTCCTGCTACAAATAATGACAGCATCAAACTTCCCAAGCGAAGTTTTGCCATACCGATATTCCATTTTAAGCCAAATTTTCTTACCACCAAAAATAAAAACAAAGCGTTTAAACTAAGAGTAATAGAAGACGAAACTGCCAGCCCCACATGTTGAAACCTGTGCACAAAAAATGAATTCGCCAAAAAATTAAGCAAAATACAAATCAAACTTACCATCATGGGATAAATCGTTTTATCAATCGCATAAAAATACGCAGTCAAAACTTTTATAACTCCGTATCCTAGGATGCAAAAAGCGTACGCGGCCATGACCTGACTTGTGGCGACTGCATCGCGCGAACTAAACAAACCTTGTTGAAAAAGCAATTCGGTCAAAGGTAGCGCCGCTTGATAAATAAAAACCGCACAAGGAACAGTCAACCACAAGACCAGATACAAACTTTGGGACAAATCTCGCGCCACTTCTTGACCATATTTATCACCTGATAGTTTTATAGTTCTTACTAGCGTCGGCAACGCTACAGAACCCACTGCCACAGCAAATATGCCCACCGGAAGCTGAATTAACCGAAACGCATAATTGAGCCAACTCACAGCACCAGTTCCTAGACTTGTGGCAAAATTTGTATTAACTACCGCGTTTATTGGCCCGGCACTGGTTGCAATCACCATGGGAAACATCAGTTTTAAAACCTTGCGAAATTCCCGAGACAAAGGAAACAACCGGAAACTTAAGCCAATTCCCTGTGCCACTGATTTTCTTAACGGTATCCACTGAAGCAGAAAATGAAAAAAACCACCTATCACAACTCCGATGGCAAGACCCAAAATGCCAATATCTAGCCACAAAGATTTCACTTCGGAGCCAACGTAGCGCCGCAGCAAAAAAGCAATCCACACGGCTCCGAGAATATTAAATACATTGAATATACTCGGTGCAAAAGCTGACAAGAAAAACTTTTGACGTTGAAAGAGAGCACCCATCCCCAGAGCCCCTAGCGAAGCAAATAGCAAATAAGGAAAAATAACTTGAGTTAATTTTACCGTCATATATTTTTGAGCGGGATTTAAAAAATTACCGTTAGCCACAGCCGAAACTAAAGTATCCGAAAAATACATTCCAACAATACAAAAACTTCCAACAAACATCGTTACCAAGATCAAAGCTTCAACCAGAAACTGCTTGGCGCGGTCGCTATTTATTTCTGCGGTTTCGGTAAATACTTTGGTAAAAGCATTTGATAGGGCACCTTCCGCAAGCATATCACGTAAAAGATTTGGAATTCGGTAAGCCACGTTGAATGCGTCCATAGCGGCACTTGCACCAAAAACGGAGCTGACCACCATCTCCCTAATAAGCCCAGAAATCCGACTAAGAAAAGTCCCAACGGCAAAAATAAAACTATGTTTGGCTATCGACATTTTTTAATGATAGCAGATTCACGCACTGTTAGAAATATTTGGAAATTTCGTCGCGGAATTTTTGGACACCTTGACTTAAATTCTCGTAACCTTTGGCCATGCCTGTTCCCGCATTAATAATGACTTCCGAGCCGAAGTCTTCGGCTATTTTTTTCACATCAGAAGCCGTAATACCTGCTGAAGGCACAGAAGCGGTCTTCCTAAGTTCTGATACACCAGTCAATTCGTGATGAATTTGCAACGCTTCCTGTTTCGCTAAAGAAATAGACCCGTATGGGCTAGGAAATAATACTCCGTCGGCTCCAGCCCAACGCATAAGTTTTCCAAATAGTAAGGAATTTTTGATTCCATGATTTAAAACACCTCCCAAAGAAGGATGTACAAAAATTGGGACTTTAAGTTCTGCACTTTCGCAAAGCTCTTGCAACACAGAAATCCCATAGGTATACGGACAGATCAAAAACGACTGAGCCCCAAGGCTTTGCAAAGTCATAGCATTTGCTAAAAAATCCCGCGGTTTTGCCGTTAAATGCTGCACATAAATTTTCCTTGGAGAGGTAAACTTTTGCAGTTTGTCTAATCGTCTCATACTAGCGTCTAAGTTCTCATCAATGCAAATTTCGTCGTCTTTAACAATATCGACACCGGCTGTCATCAGCTCTGAAAAATTTTTAGCTAGTTCTTCCAGTGGTCCAATCCCAGGCTTTAAAATGGCCATTAACGCTGGTTTTTTACCAATTTTTAGAAATTCAAATATGCCTTCATGACCTATTTTGGGTCCATGAATTTTACCCATGAACTTTTTGTCGCCATTTACATCTTCTAATTTTATTTTTGGCAAAAAAGATATTTTTCCAAATAGTACCGTTATCATTGCAGCCAGGTCACCGCCAAATAAATGCCCAGGGAAAGCTATTTTCGCGGTACCAAAGCCAGCTTCCCACTTAATCTCTAACACTCTTGCTAAAAAAGTTTTAAAGCGCACATCTTGACTTAAAAACCCAAGGGTTTGACCCGACGCAATTTGTACTGCAATACTTTCTGAAACTTGCTGGTCTTCCGCCGGAAATGAATATTTTGCCACCAGCATACCACCTGCTTGCGCAAAATCTTTTTGAATTGTTTGTTCATCAGAAAATAGCCAATGTTTTGTCATGCTAAATTAAAAATCTCCAAGTGTCCAACCCCGGGGCGCACTAAAAATGGCTGCGCCTCGGTGTAATCTATCACAGTTGTTTCTAAGTTCAATAACTCGGCTCCAGTGTCCACAATTAAATCCAGAGCATGGCCGTATTTTTCTGCAATTTGATATCCAAAATGAATTCCATGCTCGACACCTGTTTGATTATCTGCATTAACTTGAATAACTTTTGGCACTGAAGTCGAAATGATGGGTCGTCCTAATTTTTGCAGCACTTTCATGATTAAAGGCTGCTCCATTATCCGAACCCCTAAATTTTTGCGTCGATCGTCCACATGCCGCGGAAAATCTCTGCCGCGTTTTAAAATAATTGTATAAGGCCCTGGAAAGATTTTCTTTAAACAGCGGTAATGATGATTTTCAACAACGGCGTAGTGAGAAATTTCTGCAATGTCGGGAAAAATAAACGTAAACGGAGTTTTTTTAGGGTGATCTGGCTTTAAGTCTAAAAGTTTTTGCGATGCATTTTTAGATTTAGAATCACAGGCAAATGCCCAATTCAAGTCGGTTTCGTAAGCCATAATACCGTTATTTACCAAGACCTCCACAACGCGGTCGATGTCTTTGGAAGCTGTGTTTTCAGTTTGGGTGTAAAGGTGATGCACAAAGGACAATTTAATACATAAAAAAAATCCGCGCATTAGTTGTTGCGCGGATTTTTCTTTTAAAAATGTTAGCAGCTACAAGGCTGAAATATTCGCCACCTGCGATAGAACGGTTCAGGCGCAGGTTGCTGCGGTTGCTGACAGGGATCACAAGGATCGTACTGACTCGACGGAGGATACGGCGCATACGGCGGATACATACCTACAGGAGGTTGCGGATTGGTGACAATCGGCGTTCCAATGGGAGCAGGAATTGGCTTTGGTGCTACGGGAACAGGAGCCACCACAACCGGTGCGGCAATAACTTTTAAATGAGTCTGTACTGAGGCTGTTTTTCCGTCGGCAGTTAAAACAACCATCGTAATCGTGTAATCACCAGCCGTTGCAAAAGCATGAGTTATGACATCAGCTTCACAGCCTTTAGCGCGCGTTATATCTTGTTTGTAGGCGTCGCCGGCATCATAATTTATTTTAATTAATCCAGCGTTAAGGCAATCCACCTTGACCGGACCATAAGCCGAATCTTTCGTCGGACGGATTGTGACCGTTTGACCGGTTACGGCCTGGGTGATAATTTTATCGCCATCGGCAACTTCAACGTTAGCCTTTAAAGCAGAACCTCCAGGACCATCTTCGTCACTTCGACTTTTTCCAACAAAAGTATCATACCCAGCTTTTTTACAAGACGCCAAAGCAAAGGCTCCAACTATTCCTGTTACAATTACTACACTTGTCCATTTCATAAACAGCTTCCTTTTCAACGTTTTTAAACCAACTTCGACTAACAACTTAGAACTTTTTCAATAACTTCAATCTTTAAAGAACTGAAACTCTGCCCTACGATTTAATTGACGACCTTGATAGTTGCCATTATCGGCAATCGGTTCGCCCTTACCATGACCTTCTGCAACAATCTTGCCAGCATCAATATTGTGCTTTTTCACCAAGTATTCTTTGATGCTTTCAGCGCGACGAAGGCTTAAACTTGCGTTAAATTCTGTTGTACCTACAGAATCGGTGTGACCAACAATCTTTATTTTTTTATAAGTCGGATCATTCAGAATCTTTTGTGCCAATACATCCAGACGAGCTCTGCTACTTACAAGAACTAAGTGATCGGAGCGAAATTCAAATAAAATATCATGGAACGTCAAAACTTCCACAGGTTGCTGTGATCCAAGAGAATGTTCATTCACAACTTCTGTGACCCGATGCTCATTCCAAGTAGGTCCGATTTGATAATTTATTCCCGCATAACTTCTCCAGTCAGGAGAACTTTGTCCGTGATCCAAGCCAGATCCGCCGCCTAAATGCACGGCTGTATTGTCGTTCATACTATATTTGATACCGAGAATTGCTTCCGAGGAAGTGCCCAGGCGACTAGAATAATCTTGCTGATACTGCGTAGGTTGACTCGCAAATATTTCGAAGATAATCTTAGAGTCGATGGCTTCCATATAATAGCTAACCGCACCAGATTCGATATACTGACTCCGCATCGGCTGAATCACAGTCGAAACCTGCTCTCCTGGAACACGATGTCTGTAACCAGCGTTTAGGCCAAAACTAAAACCATATAATTTGCGACTCCACACTAACTCTGCGTTCCAAATAGGCGGCGCTCCGGCTCCAGTATAAGGATTATTATCGACGCGATTGAGATTTACAGAGCCTACTGCCGCGATTCCCACACTTTCGTCACCCCAAATTCTATACTTCGTGCTGATTCTTGCTTCGGTGTTACCATTTTCGACAAATTGCCCTCTTTGGCCTTTATATTCAACTTTTTGGGAGATGACTTGAGGCAAACTTAGTCCTAATTGCCAATTATTTGCCAGGCCAACGCCGACATTTAGATCAGCACCTAACAAAGTATCGTTAGTAAATCTTTTCGATTGAAACTGCGAATCATCTTCAAAATAGGGCAGTGTATTCACCGCATAATTTAGAAACAATCCAAAATTAAAAAAACCCGGGGCCAAAGTTTCCGAAGAATTCACGGTTACAAAGTCTAATCCATCTGGTGTTGGATTAAAGTTTTGCATATCTGACCCCACTACGTTTGCATAAGTGAGAGCCGGATTTAATCCTCCGACTGTCGAAACCATTGTGACAACTGTCAAAATCTTTGACAGTGACTTTACTTGTTTCATTTCCACTACCTCCTCTTATTTTGCCAATTTAGCGCTTTAATTTCAGCGGTTTAGGCTATTTTCGAAACATTTCGTATCTTCCACTTTGACTCATACCTTGCAAACTTATGACCAGGACCGATTCTTGCTTCCTTTAACGGTAGATAACAATCGAGGTTCTATATGTCCGTATCAAGAAATCTTAAATTAACGGCCGCTTCACCGGGTTTTTTTAAAAGCCTATTACAAATGGTCGATCGTCGGGATGAGTCCACCGAAAAAAAATTATGGAACAACCACGATCCGCGCATCGACGTAGCTCTTTTTCAGTCGAATGTTCCGACTTTGATTATCAACCAAGATCAGAGATTTTTAGATTGGAACACGGCTTTTGAAATGGTTTTTAACGAAATAACACTGAAAAAAGGCATGCCGATTGGGTCGTGGTACGAGCATTTGGACAATTTCAAGAATGTTCCTAAAAGAATCGAAAAACTTTATGGCGAAGGAGTTTTGCCGATTACAGATCGCGAGCGTGTGACGTTTGTTTCCAAAAAATATGGTCGCATGGTGTTCACCAAAATTATGTCTCCAATCTTAGACCGACTTAATGGAAAAATCATCGGTTGGACTATTGTTCTAAACATTAATTCGGTTTCGAAACGCCTGCAGTTTTTCGAAGAGTTGTATCAAAATATCGAAACTCGTGAAAAATTTTTAAGGTACACTTCCTCATATGACCAGATTTTTAGTCAACTGGATACGCACGAGGCGCTGGTTAAATTTCACGTGGAGAATTTAGCTTCGGCCACCCGAGTTGTGGAATTTGGTTCTTTGGGCGGAGAAATCACTCAACATCTTTTGTTGCATGGTAAAAAAGTATGGAGCTTGGACGAACAGCCCGATATTTTGCGCCGCATTAATGACAAGTGTATTCGCTTTCTGGCACGGCTAAAGCTGATTAAACGTTCACTTGATAAGGTCGAGGATATTCCATTGCATAAATTTGACGGCATTTCTATTGCTTTAAGCATTCAAGATTTTACCAATTTCGAGGTCACTCTCCAGAAACTTATTCCACAGATTGCTCCTGGCACTACCTTGGTGTTATCGACTTGGCTACCCGAAACGGATATGGAAAAAGTTGCGGTCGAAATTCGAACGGAACTGAGTGGAAAAAACCGCATGTCAGAATTGAAATATTTTTACAATCACGTGGTAGAATTTTTGCAAAAAAATTTCCTTGCTAAAAAATCTCGACTTTTGGGCGAGTCAAAACTATTCGAAATGCTAGATCAGGCTGCAAAAAAAGAAACTTTCAAGTCGCGTTATTTCTTCAATGGGCAGGTACTGGGAATCGTAATAAAAATTTAAATTTTCATGACAATATTTGAAAATCACCGAATAAATTTAGCCAGGCAATATTTTTAAAATCGTAACTTCTTTTTCTTCTTCTAAAGGGGTTAAAAACGTCGCATTATCGCCTTCTTTTTTAAATAATAACGCACGCCCCAGCGGGGATTGCCAGCTAATTTTTCCAACTTCCAAATTAATCTCATCTTGGCCGACCAGAGTATAGACTTTTTCTTTTCGATTGGAATCAAGAATAAGTATCTTTGATCCGAAATAAATTTTGCCGTCCGCAGACAAAACACCAGAATCCAAAACCTTGGCGTTATCAAGCCGCTTTTTTAAAAAATTCATCCGCTTATCGATTTCTCGAAGTTTTCTTTTACCGTAAATATATTCGGCGTTTTCTGAGCGATCACCGTGAGCTGCGGCAACGGTTACTTCGCGAACGATTTTGGGACGTTCTACATCAAAAAAATTCATCAACTCGGCAAGTAAAGTATCGTACCCTTGCCGAGTCATGAGATTGAATTTGCCGCTGTACAAGTCGTTTTCGATAATGATCTTATTTATAAAGGTTTACAACTTTACCGTCTCAAGACTAACATTAGTGTCAAGTTATGAAAGAGCCTAGCCTAGTTTATCTGAACAGAATTTAACAGGGCGTTAAAAGCTGACCTGATTTCTGAATATTTTTGGAAAACAACATTCATACATCATTTATTTATGGAATTATCAAATGAAAAAAATTGCTGTAGTCACTGGTGCATCTCAAGGAATTGGCGAACATATTGCGGAAAACTTTGCAGAGCGTGGCTACGATCTGATTCTTTGCGCAAGAAATTTGGAATTGCTGGAACAATTAAAACTCAGATTACAAAAGGCTTATTCGGTAAAGGCAGAATGCGTGAAAGCTGACTTAAGTAGCGAATCAGGTGTTTTGCAGCTTACTAAATTTTGTGAACCTTATTTTGCAGATATTGAAGTCCTGGTCAACAACGCTGGTTTTGGTGATGGTTCCACATTTGCCAATCAAAAGTGGGAGGTTTTTCACGAAATGCTCGAGCTAAATATTGTTACCTTAACCAAACTCACCCATATTTTTGCGAATCAATTTGTTAAAAATAAACGCGGTTCCATTTTGAATGTCGCTTCAACCGCAGCGTTCCAACCGGTTCCACTTTTTGCGGTGTACGCGGCGAGTAAATCGTTTGTCTTAAGTTTTTCGCAGGCGGTTAGAGAAGAGTTGGGCGAACAGAACGTCAATGTGAGTGTTTTGTGTCCGGGTGCTACCGCAACGGCTTTTCATGTGCGGGCGGGAACTGATAAAATTTTTTCGAAAAATTTTACGATGCTCGACGTCAAATTAGTAGCCAGGATTGGTGTGCAAGGAATGCTTGCAAAAAAGGCTATTATCGTTCCAGGATTTACCAATCGTATGATGATTTTTAGCCAGAGACTTTCTCCGCGAGGTATTGTTGTAAAATTCGCTAAGCAGATGATGAGCAAAAACTGATCAATACCAATGAAACTGCGGTGAAAGATAATTACTTCCGACAGTGGCAAACTAAGAAGTACAGAGTTTTGCTTCAAGGCTGCAAGATTCGTCGAGCTCGTTCAGCGGCCCTGAGCGTAATTTTGCGTATGCCTTCGGTCGAAAATCCATACAATGTTGCAAGTTCACTGAGAGACTGCTCGTCCATATATCGTCTGCGCAGTATATCAAACTCTTGAGGGGTTAATACTTCTTCTAGTTTTGCCATATACTTTTTTATTTCTGTTTCTGTAAACTCAGGATGGTCTTTAATTTTTGACGCTGCGCTCAATTTAATGTCATCCAAGTTGACGTATTTTTTCTTTATTGCCTTGGATATTTCCGCAATTTTTTCGACTGCATTTAGAGGCCAATCAAGCGTCAAAGCAACCTCTTCGGCGGTCGGCTCTCTAGTCAGTTGTTTTTGCAATTCATTAAATATCGCACGAAAGTGTAAAATTTGCTTATAGGTTGTGTAGTTAACAGAATTAGATTGCGCAATACCACGAAGAATTCCTTGCCTCAGCAAAATAAAATAATAAGTTACAAAGCTTGCTACCTTACCATCCTTTCCTAATTTATTTAGATCACGTTTGTCTAATGCAAGAGATATGGCACCTGCCGAAATACTAAAACGATCTTCGGTTGCCAACTTGTTATAGCCCATAAAATCTTTGAATTTCTTATTTCCTGAAACCCGCCAGAAAGCGTAGGTCAAAAGCTCTTTAATGCGCTCCTGCTCTGATTTGATTTCAAGAGATAAAGTAGACGTGGGATCTAATTCGGACATAAATTCCCTATTAAGGACGTACATTTGCGAAAGTTTTTCGTAGAAATCATAATCTTTAGGAATTTCTCTTTCGGTGATGTCTTCATCCTTTCGGACCTCCGAAAGAAGTTCATCGACTCGACTCATCAATTCCTCACAGTTAACATTTGCGTTAGACCCAAATGTTAATGGAATCTTTGCGGAGATTAAGATGACAAATATTTTAAAAGCAACTAAATTCATTTTACATTCCCGTTAATTGAGGCGCGGTTATAACATGAAATGAAGATTACAAAAAGACAAAAACTCGGCCGTCGAAAAATCCACAATAGCTGCGTCAAGACTTCGCCTAAAATGCTCACGTAGTAGTACCTACGCTGCGCATTTTTTGGCTTGCCTTTCGTTGCTCCCGCGATTTTTGGACGGCCTAGACGAAAACAAGCTTTTCACCCCAGAGAAATTACCTCCAACATAAAATCCCAATCTTTCCGGCATGTTGAGGACGCAATTTATTTCAGATTTTTTTTACTGTTGCATGTTATATGTATGGTGAATTGAGCAAATTTGTAATTCAGGAGATAGACCCCGAGTGACCAACACAAAACTAAGACTTACGCAAACCGTTAAAAAGGGCGGCTGTGCGGCAAAAATCGAAGCATTAGAATTACGTAAAATCCTTGCAAATATTAACTTTCCGCCCAAAAACCTTGCGCTTATGGTAGATGGAGCGCATTTTGATGACGCTGCCGTTTTGCAAATTTCACCCGAAGTGGCAATTGTGCAAACGCTAGATTTTTTTACTCCAATTGTTGATTCGCCTGCGCTATTTGGAAAAATTGCCGCCGCAAATGCACTAAGTGATGTTTACGCAATGGGTGGCATTCCGCAAACAGCAATGGCGATTTTAGCTTTTCCTTTGGCGACGTTTGGCACGGAGATCATTACAGAAGTATTGCAAGGGGCCTGTGATACTTTGCGCCTTGCAAACACAAGTCTATGCGGTGGGCATTCCATTGACGATGATACTTTAAAATTTGGGCTATCCGTAACAGGAACTGTTCACCCAAAAAACATTTGGACGAATGCAAACGCTAAAATTGGAGACAAACTCATTATGACCAAACCTCTTGGCACCGGGGCCGCAACTGCGGCATTGAAGAAAAGCCTTGTTGTTGAAAGCGATTTAGAAGAAGTCTTAGCAAATATGACACAGCTTAATTCGGTACTGGACATTATTCCGGCAGATTTTATTAGCAGCATAAATGCGGCAACGGATATCACTGGCTTTGGGCTTCTAGGTCACGCGATGCAGATGGCCAAGGCCAGCGCAGTAAGTTTTGAGTTTGAATTTAATAAAATCCCGGTTTTTAATATCTCGACTTGGGCTTTAAACCAAGGTTGTTTAACCAAAGCACATGCTTCAAATCGAGATTACGTGAAAAATTCTGTTCAATTGGAAGCCTTGAGCGCGATTGATGAATTATTTCTGGTTGATCCCCAGACAAGCGGCGGATTACTTTTATCAGTGGATTCGAACTCGGCCGAAGCTGTTCTAAAAAATTTGCAGACAAATTTCCTGCGTGCAGAAATTATTGGAACCGTCGAAAAACCCAGCCAATATTCTGTGACTGTAGAATGACCTGCGAAATTATTGATCCGCAATCGGCACTGCAAAAATTATATTCCGGGGTAAAACTTCTTGATGTGAGAGCGCCCGTGGAATTTGCACAGGGTTCTATTTTTCATTCAGAAAACATTCCTATCCTAAACAATATGGAACGCGAAGAAATCGGCAAAAAATACAAGATTTTAGGCCAGGAAGAAGCCATTAGACTGGGAAATCAATTGGTTTCGGGAGAAAATAAATTAGATAAAATACTGGCATGGAAAAACTTCTTCGAAAAAAATCCAGATGGTTTTCTTACTTGCTTTCGTGGCGGCCTACGTTCAAAAACGGCGCAACAGTGGCTGGCCGATATTGGGATAAATATTCCTCGAGTTGCAGATGGGTATAAAGAATTGCGCCGTATTTTTACCGAAACTCTTGAAAAAGTTCCCCACGAATTTCAGTTTGTAGTTCTAAGCGGTAATACAGGATCCGGCAAAACAAAACTTCTTCGAAGTTTAGATCGTGTGAAGTATCTCGACCTGGAGCAGTACGCCGAACATCGTGGTTCTGCATTTGGAGCAATGATTTCACCACAACCTAGTCAAGCCAATTTTGAAAACAGATTGGCTTTTGAATTACTAAAATTTAAGAACTCAGGAAATCGTCAATTAATTGTTGAAGATGAAAGCGCCGGTATCGGGTCATGTTATCAACCAAGAATTTTTTTTGATCATTTAAGAGCTTCTTCGACTGTTCTGATAGCAGAAAATTTCGAATCTCGTGTGGAATTAATTTTTGAAGAATACATTTCGAATACGGCAATTGGATATATGCAAATGGCCAACGGTTTGGAATTGTTTGATAACTACGACAGCTCGTTAAAACGAATTTCCAAGAAACTTGGTGGCGCGCGTTTTTCAGAGATTGATATATTTTTACAGCAAAGCCGTTGCGCATTCGAGAATCACCAAGATTTGGAAATTAACAAAGAATGGATAAAACGGCTTTTACTCTGGTATTACGACCCACTATACGAGCGAAGTTGGGAAAAGCGAAAGCCTAAAGTCTTGTTTCAAGGAACAAGGCAAGAAGTGCGCGAATACTTGACCGGCCGGTAAATTTGGTTTTTCGATCATAATACGAGACAATAATAATAGAAGAACAAAATCAAGGAAGGTTTTTCTATGAAAAAATTATTTTTAGTCATCATATTATTTAGTAACTGTGCAACGGATCAGGCTGCTAAAGTTCGCAACGATCGGAAATTTTCGTTGGGATATCTGGGTGCTGCTGTAAGACCTTGGCAGAATTTTGGACTTTCTATCGATGGCCGCGCCGCGCCGGCGAATCTTGGTATTAGTGGAGATGATCGAGACATTACTGTAAAAGGCAGTAGTATAAATTTACGAACCGAGAAGTTTATATGGGATTCTTCGGCTTTTTATGTTGGTGCGGGTTTTGGTCGATCTACGGGCAAAATGACATTTCAGGCAGCTCAAACTGGCGGCGTCAGTGAAAAAATTGATGTGACTTATGCCCAAACTGTCGACCGTTTTATTGTTCCGGTTGGTTGGTTCTGGATTTGGAATAATGGTTTTACGATCCAGATTGATTTCGGACCATCTTGGGTAACAAAAACCACTTCTGGATATGCTAATGACGGCGGTGCTACGGTCGATAAAATCGATCGCGACACTTTTATTACAAATTATGAATCAAAGAATAATGGGAATTTTCTACTACTTCCGAGTTTTTTTATCGGGTATTCATTTTAAGATTCCAATGTACGGCAAATGCCGATAGGAGCCATTATAATCTAATCCATAACCAACAACAAAGTGGTCGTCAATTTCAAAACCAATATAGTCAAAGTCGTTTTTAACGTGGGCAAGTTTTTCCTTTTTTACAAGTAAAGAACATACTCGCACGGTTGCAGCTTTCTGACTTTTCACATATTTTTTTAAAAATTTGATGGTCAAACCTGTATCGATGATATCTTCCACAATAAGAACATGCTTATTTTTCAAATCAACTTTAGGTAGGAGGTGAAATTCTAATGTTCCAGAACTTTTTAGGCCTTTATAGCTGGAAACTTTAATAAAATCCAAATGATGATTTACAGAAATTTGCCGGCACAAGTCGCTGCAAAAAATTACCGCGCCATTTAAAACCCCCAAGATCACAAGGTCTTTGCTCTTGTAGTCTTCTGATATTTTTTGAGTGAGTTTTTTAACTCTGGCTTTAATTTTTTTTTCAGAGATATATTTTTTTAAATTCATAATAAAACTTCAAGTAAAATGACGCAGCTATAAGTCTACCACATATAAAATCTTAATGGGTAACAGCCACTGGTCGATCTATGTTTTTTCAAGTCAAACTTAGCATTCCGTTTACTAAAACCAGTTTTGATAAACTCGCGTGAAAAAATAAATCAATTTTAAATAAGGTAATGCTATGATGTTTCTATTATGCAAATAATTTTGCGATTAATTTTTAAAATTACCTTTTTTATCAGTAGTTACCTTAATTTTGCGGGGTTGCCAGTTCTTGCTGCGAGCGAAAAGTCGTGGGAAGAAATAAGTGTAGAACTAGAGAACCAAAACCCGCGCTTACTTTCGTTAAAACAAAAATTACATTCGGCTACATTGACGCCGTCAATAAGCATATCACCGCCGACGGTGTCTTACTCAAGAATGGGCAGCGCAAATCCTTTTGTTGATACCATGGAGCAAAGTTATGAACTTAGCCAGAAATTCCCTCTACCCGGTCGAATTTATGGTGCAAAAAAAGCAAAACAATCTCGCACGGAAGAAGTAGAAGCTGAAATTCTTGTCGAAAGTCAAAAACTAAAATTCGAACTCGCACAATTAGCGGTTTCTTTGAGAAAAAACTCAAAACTTTTAGAGCTTTTGCGCGAAAAATCGGAATTTTTCAAAGATCATTTTATGCGCTTGAATTCTATGGTGGTAACCGATCAGGCACAAAAAGTTCATCTTCTTGAGTCTGAAACAGAAATCCAAGAGGTTGAACTTTCAACCAAAGACTTAAAACAGAGTTCCTCCGAACTTCAGCAGACCATCGCGTCCTATCTTGGTTCCATTAAAGCTTTCAATGACCAAATTACATTTCCAAATTTTGAGGAAAAAACATTTGAAAATCTTGACAATTCGATTCTAAATAACCTGACCCAAAAAAAGGTTGCTACCGTCACTGACGAAGCCGCAGCTAATAAATCTGAAAATTGGCCCGATGTAACATTTGCTTACAAAAGGCGAGACCGCCAAAAAGACGACCCGATACCAAGCTCGCACGAGTATCTGATCGGAATTGAAATGCCTTTCCTTTGGCTGACCCAGCGCTCGAATCAGCAGAATTCACTGCTAGCAACGGCACAACAAAAAATCTTTGAGGCCAAAGAACTGCAATTAAATTCTAGAGCACAAATTGAAAACTTAAAAACCCGCGCGACTTCAACACAAGAGCGGATAAAACTCACTCGCGACAAAATCATACCACTCCTTTTAAAGAGACTTAAAATCTTGCATCAAATTGGCTCAAATGATTTTGAAAGCCTAGATAAACATCGCGAGGCCTTTGAAAAATACTATGCTGCTAAAATCCGGTTAGTAGAAATGGAGGCAGATTTTGTGTTGGCAAATGTACAGTTCGAAATTTTGACAGGTAAAACTTTATGAAAAAAATTATTTTAGGTGTTTTGCTTTTTTGTTTTTTACCCGTAGGACTTTTCCAGTCGAGTACGGCCAATTCTGAAGAAAAGTCCAAGATCGTTTATTTTTGTCCTATGCACCCACATGTTCATAGCTTTGAACAGGGAATTTGCCCGATCTGCGGCATGCGTCTGGAGAAAATGCCGGATAAAACAAACGCACCTCTAAACTTTGATAGAAATGCCACTGTTCCCGGCCGCAAAAGTATTTACATCGACGACATGCAATTTCAGCTTTCTGGAGCGGCACTAGTTAGTGTTCTAAAAAAGGATTTGACCATTCGTATTCCAGCAAGTGGGAAGGCTCTATCCAAGAAAAATGTGGTTTTATATTTTGCCGAACGCGATCTTTCTTTTGTTGCAGTTGGTCATCGGGTGAAAATTCACGCGCCCATGCTCGGAGAAAAAGCAGGAAGTTTACTTGGAAAAATTTCGGGGCTAGATGCTCTTCTTGATCCCATGACAAAAACTTTGCGAGCAGAAGTCGAGCTAAGTTTTCCTGTTGAAGAACTAAAACCTGAGGCAAGTATTTTTGCCGAAATGGAACGCACAAAAAAAGGAGTGCTAGCTATCCCACGCGAAGCGGTTTTAAGTTT
Source organism: bacterium (assembly GCA_043757325.1). Taxonomy (GTDB): domain Bacteria; phylum Bdellovibrionota_B; class Oligoflexia; order Oligoflexales; family RGVZ01; genus JAYVPO01. The sequence goes on along the minus strand of JAYVPO010000039.1, from coordinate 14,684 downwards.
TGGTGATTACGCGTATGTTTTTTTATTAGATCAAAAAACTAAAGTACTTAGCCCACAAAAGATTACATTAGGACTTAAAGGTGAAGCATTTAACGAGGTCACAAGCGGCTTGGTGGAAAACCAAGTTATTTCGGCAGGGCCTAATTTTCTAATTGATTCGGAAAGTAGAATTCAGGTTGGCCGTGGTCAGTAAAATCATTCGATTCTCGGTTGAGAATAAATTTGTAGTATTATTTCTAACAGTCATTCTGATTCTTTGCGGGGTATATTCTCTTAAAAATCTGTCTATCGACGCCATTCCCGATCTTTCAGACACCCAGGTTATAATTTATTCAAGGTGGGACCGTGCGCCGCAAACCATTGAAAATCAAGTGACTTATCCGATCATTTCAGGACTGCTGGGGGCGCCCAAAGTTAAGGCTGTGCGTGGGCTTACGGATTATGGCTTTTCGTATGTGTACGTAATTTTCGAAGAGGGAACAGATCTTTATTGGGCACGAAGCCGCGTTTTGGAATATTTGGCTCGGGTCGTTACAGGATTGCCAAGTAATGTGAAAACGGAGCTTGGGCCTGATGCAACGAGCGTTGGTTGGGTCTACCAGTATGCTTTGCGAGATAATTTGCACAATATGAGCGGAGAACAGTTGCGAACGCTGCAAGACTGGAATTTAAAATTCCATCTGCAAGCCATTCAAGGTGTGGCAGAAGTTTCTTCGGTCGGTGGATTTGTAAAACAATTTCAAGTGCGAGTGGATCCCATAAAGCTGCAAGCTTTTCATGTGACTTTTTCTGATGTTTTAAAAGCGGTGCGTGATTCCAATCAGGAATCCGCGGGGCGCGTTTTAGAATTTTCTGGCTCGGAAGCTATGGTTAGAAGTTCTGGCTTAATCAAAAACTCCTCTGATTTAGAGAATGTCGTAGTAAGTTTTTCTTCAAAAACTCGCACAGCCGTTTTGGTGCGCGACGTGGCCGATGTTGGTTTTGGTCCCGAGGAGCGGCGCGGCGTGGTGGATTTAAACGGTCAAGGTGATGCTGTAGGTGGAATCATTGTGATGCGCCAAGGCGAAGATCCTTCCAGTGTGATTGCAAAAGTTAAGACTGTATTAACCGAATTAAAAAAAACTTTGCCGCCCGGAGTTGAGATCATTACGACGTATGATAGGTCGGAATTAATTAAACGCGCGATTCGTAATTTACAATCAAGTTTATTGGAAGAAATTCTTATCGTAAGCTTGGTGATATTAATTTTTCTTTGGCATATTCCATCGGCAATAGTTCCTATTTTAACAATTCCGATTTCGGTTTTATTGGCATTTATTCCTTTACATTTAGCCGGTCAAACTTTAAATATTATGAGCCTTTCTGGCATTGCTATTTCTATTGGAGTTTTGGTCGATGGTGCTATTGTGGAGGTAGAAAACGCTTATAAAAAGATCCAAGAATGGGATGAGACCGGAAGAAAGCGTCAGTTTTTTCAAGTACGTCTTGAAGCTTTACTTGAAGTTGGGCCTTCGGTATTTTTCTCGCTTCTGGTTATCGCCATTGCTTTTCTACCGGTTTTTACTTTGGTCGATCAGGAAGGAAAACTTTTTAAGCCCTTAGCTTATTCTAAGAATTTTGCCATGGGCATTGCGGCTATTCTTGCTATTACACTTGATCCTGTTATGCGTATGCTTTTTTCTAGACAAGATCCTTTTAAATTTAAAATGTCTTGGCTCAATAAAATTTTTAATCCACTTTTTGTTGGAACGTATTACAACGAGAAAAAACACCCTATTTCAAAGGTTTTATTCAAGGTCTACGAGCCTTGCGTGCATTGGGTATTGCGGCATCGCCAGACTACTTTGCTTATTGTGGTTTTATGTACTGCAAGTGCGATCCCTGGCTACTTTTTGCTCGGCAGAGAGTTTATGCCTAATCTTTCGGAAGGAAGTTTTCTTTATATGCCCACGGCCCTTCCTGGACTTTCTGTGACGGAAGCCCAGCGCATATTGCAGAAGCAAGGAGAAATTATTCGTTCGTTCCCGGAAGTTGATTCGGTTTTTGGAAAAGCTGGCCGGGCAAATACTTCTACTGATACCGCGCCACTTTCAATGATCGAAACAACAATCCAATTAAAAGACAAAACATTTTGGACCAACAAACCGCGCTGGTACTCATCAGGTCCTGATTTTTTTAAGAATTTTTTGCGAAAAATCTGGCCGGATTTTATTTCCGAGGAAGAATTAATTAATGCGATGAACGAAAAACTTCGTTTTCCTGGCATGCCGAATATATGGACCATGCCAATCAAAAACCGCATCGATATGCTTGCCACCGGAATTCGCAGTGCAATTGGCATAAAAATATTTGGCGCGGATTTAAATGTTATTCAGTCGGTTGGTGAAGACATTGAAAAAGTTTTACAAGACGAGCCTGGAATTCGAACAATCATTGCCGAACGCGTGGGTGGAGGCTTTTTTATCGATGTGGATTTTAATCGAGAAAAGCTTTCAAGCCTTGGATTTAATTTAAAAGAAGCTCAAGACCAGGCTATGGCTGCGATTGGGGGCGAAAATGTCACCACAGCTTTAATCGGCCGCGCGCGATTTCCTGTTCAGGTGCGACTTGCGCGACAAAAAAGACAAAATCTTGAAGATTTTGAAAGAATTCAGCTGCAGAGTTCCGCTGGGATAAAAATTTTTCTAAGCGATGTGGCAAAACTTAGTTTCTCCGAAGGTCCGAGTATGGTGCGAAACGAAAACGCGCTTCCTGTGGGCTATGTGTATATCGATGTAGATTCTGAGAAAACCGATATTGGAAGGTTTGTCGAAAAGGCAAAGTTGAAAGTAGCAGAAAAAGTTGCTTTACCGGCGGGGTATTCATTAACCTGGAGTGGGCAGTTTGAGAATATGACGCGGGTAAAAGAACGTTTAAAGATGGTTATTCCACTAACTCTATTTTTGATTGCATTTCTACTTTATCTAAATACTAAATCATGGGTAAAAACCAGCATAATCCTATTGGCGGTGCCTTTTTCATTGATAGGAGCCGTATGGCTGATGTGGCTTTTGGGATACCATATTTCAATCGCGTCCTGGGTAGGAATGATCGCATTAATGGGGCTCGATGCGGAGACGGGGGTTTTTATGCTGATGTATCTGGATTTGGCTTACAAAGAACGCAGGGAAAATGGCTGCCTAAATAATACAGAAGACCTGCGAGCTGCAATTGTCGAAGGTGCGGTGCATAGAGTTAGGCCTAAGATGATGACTGTCATGGCACTATTTCTAGGCCTAATACCCATCATGTGGTCTACAGGTGCCGGTTCTGATGTGATGAAAAGAATCGCCGCGCCGATGGTTGGTGGACTTTTTACTTCATTTTTGCTTGAGCTGTTGGTGTATCCGGTTTTATTCTTCCAGTGGAAAAATCAAAACACGAAATTTTTAAAGACTAATATTTGAAATTTAATCTGCCGTCTTCCCCTCTTCTCCCCTCCCTTTCTACTCCCCCTCTTCTCCTACTGCGTTCGATACAAGTAACCGGCGGGGCTTTTTTCCGTTATTTTCTTTATTTTTCTTTAGTTTTTTAGTCTGTTTTTTTTGACTATTTCTGTTTCTGATAAACATATGTAGTCCGGGCGAGGAAGGAAACAGTTGGCATTCAGCGCAACTCGCCCGGACGAATCGTTTATCAGAAATAGAAATAGTTAAAAAAAACAGACTAAAAAACTAAAGAAAAATAAAGAAAATAACGGAAAAAAGCCCCGCCCCGGTTACCTCTATCGAGAGATAGTCCAAATCAATTTCCAACTCTCAACCAAAAAAATTAAATATTATCAAATATAAATTTTTCCTGATCGAACGCAAAATCGGCGACAGATTTGACTATTTCGTCATTATTGTGGTCGATACTATTAAAGTTGCCATCGATGCGTTTTTTAGCCAAATTTGCAAATATTTCCAGCATTTCGATTTCTTTGCCTGCCTTTGCCAGGCCTTTTTCTTCGATCGACTGACTCACCCGCGAAATAGTACATGCTAATGCGAAAACATCGATCATAATGTCCGCAAGTCGCCGCGTTGCAAACTGCTTATGCACAATATTTTTACCATGCTTTCTGATAATTTGATCGGCTGCCGAAGAAAGCCGTAACGTGACTTCATCAAAAAGTTTAGCAAAATCTTTTAAAGCCGGATTGTGTTTAGTCATTTGACTTTTTCCAATTCCGGTAACCTGCGTGACCCGACGTTTTGCGTAGTCGCTTATTACTCCAAAACCTTTGATTGGATCACTCAGAACTGTGCTCAAACTTCCGGCCACTTCTTTCAATTCCTCGCCAGCTTCGTGCATAGCCGAAAGCGCAATAAATAAGCGTAGGATTTCATTTGTTCCTTCAAATATTCTATTGATACGGCAGTCGCGCATCGCCTTTTCGTATGGTGCCTCGCGCATAAAACCCATTCCACCTGCTATTTGCAATGCTTCGTCAACGGTGTCCCACAAAGATTCCGTAGCAAAAACTTTACTGATTGCAGCTTCAACAGCAAAATCTTTAAATTTGCGATCGACAAGGCCTGCAACCATATTGACTATGGATTCCGACACGTAGCAGTTCACCATCATGCGGCCAATTTTCTGCTTAATTAATCCGTAATTAGCAAGCGGCTGATCGAATTGCTTGCGACCCTTTGCTTGGACAGTTGCCAAGGCAATCATACGTTTCATACCGCCAACACTGCCGCCACCTAGACCGGTACGGCCGCTATTTAAAATATTCATCGCGACTTTAAAACCTTTTCCGACCTCTCCTATTACATGCTCTGGCCCGACACGAACTTGATCTAAAGTTACGGTTACAGTAGACGAAGCGCGAATTCCCATCTTGTCTTCTTTTGGACCTGTTGAAAGTCCTTTCATATCTCGGGTAACGATAAATGCGGTTACTTTGCCAAGTTCTTTTTCTGTTGCGCCGTCGGTTTTTGCAAACACCGTGAAAAAATCTCCGATACCGCCGTTGGTGATCCAAATTTTTTCGCCGGTGATAAGCCAGCCACCTTTTCCATCGCTAACAGCCTTGGTGCGTAAGGATGCCGCATCGGAACCGGCGTTTGCTTCCGTTAAACAAAATGCCGCAATCATTTCGCCAGTGGCCAGTTTCGGATAGTATTTTTTCTTTTGTTCGTCGGTGCCGTAAAGATATAACCCACGCATTCCAATAGAACTGTGGCATCCGGCCGTAATAGCAATACTGCCGTCGTATTTTGAAAGCTCTTGAATTGCTCGCGAATAGGCTTGGGCAGAAAACCCAAAACCGCCAAATTCTTCTGGGATAATAAGACCAAACAGACCCATCTCACGCATTTCTTGCAAAAACTCTGGGGGCATTTTTCCTTCGAGGTCCCATTTTTGAAATTCGTGTTCCTTGCCGCCAAGCCACTGTTTTAGCGTTGCTGCCAGAGTTTGCAAAGTTGCTTGTTCTTCTGGCTTCATTTTTGGGTACGGGAAAATCAGTTCTTCTTCAATTCGGCCTACGCAGAGTGCTTGCATAAAGCTTGTATTTTCTAAATTTTGATTCATTAGGGCGACCTTTCACAGTTTTAAATCACGGTGGATTTTTTTAAATAACGAATACGACTATCTTTATTTTGACATTTTTATGTTTAGTTACCAAATTTATTGAAATTTTATTTTTTAAAAACCACTTTTCTGCCGAAAAGGATGTATAAATGCGAACGATTAAACTTCATTTCATTAAACATATTTTAATTCTTTTTCTCGCTACGTCCTGCGGCGTCATACTTCTAGCCGAAGTGCAAAGGTCCATCGATCACAATTTGCAAATTAAACGGCTCGAACAGATCGCTTTAACAATCACTTTAAGTTTACAGCTAGAATTGCAAAAGTTAGAAAAAATCCGACCTTTGATTTTTAATTCAACTGATTTGATAACGTACCAAAAAAATCCCGAGCTGCTTGCAAAAAAACTCGACAAACTTGGGCGCTATCACGTTTCAATATATACAATTTTTGACGCAAATAATAATCCGATGGTTAATTTTCAAAGACAAAACGGTTTTTTGAAAAAAATTTCCAATCCGCTTTTTGACTCTAAAAACGACGACAATTTCATTGAACCTTTGGAGGCTGGCGAATCAAAATCTGGAGTCCTACTGAACGCAGGCATTCCGATGGTATATTCAGCTTTTCAAGTTATCGATGAATCAAAGAACGCCATTAAAGGCACTTTGCTACTAGGGAGAGTTTTAGACGATGAGGTGTTGAAAAATTTAGGCCATAATATAGGTTTTGATTTGAAACTTAAACTTCGCGGTAAGGATTCCGAAGATTTTTACTATGAAGAAGCACTTGAAAAACTCAAAGGAATAAATCCTTGGATATTTAATGAGCGCAATTCCGGCGTGGTGGATTTGGCTTACGCTGTAAAAGACAATCTGGACAACGTTTCGGCATTTATTGTTCCACAAACCAAAGAAGATTTTATAAATCGCCGACAAGAACGTAATCAAACACTGCTTGCGGTTTGTTTCGCCACAATGCTAGTAACGTTTTTAAGCGGGGTGATGCTGTTTTGGAATTCTTACAAGACTCAGCGCAAGGCCTTTGCCGATTCTCTGCAATTAAATTACCAGTATTTATCGGTAGCCAATCAAGTTGAGAGCGATATAATCTGGCTGGATCAAAATTTGAAATATATTTTTGTAAACGATGGATATGCAAGCCGTTTTGGTTTGGAAAAAGAGGACTTTATCGGTCGGAAAATTCAAGTTATTCACCGATCGAAAGTCTTCGTGGATTATTTATCAGAATTTAAACGGCAAAATTTGAGCAAGTTTAGATTTTCAGATGAAAGTTTGCACGATTTTATAAACTACTCCGTAACCAAAGAATCCCACACCGGGAAGATTCTAGTGGTGGGAACTCATTTGGTTAAATCCGAAACACAAATTTCAATAGCATCGTAAACTTAGCTTATTAATTTCAAAACGAATTGATAGCGTAAGAAGCTGATTCGGTTGGGCGCAAAGCCAAATAAAGATATTCTAGATAAGATCATTGCCGGGATTTTACGTCCCTAAGCAAACCTTATAGTCTCAAGTGTCATTCTCACAGTCGATATTTGTCTGTGGCCGCAACCAGCGCTCGAGAATTTGGCTCTTCAAAAGCCGAGTGACCGGCGTTCGGAGTGATAAACAACTCCGCTTGCGGCATAGCTTTTTTAAGCTCCCAGGCACCAGAACGAGGGCAGACGATATCGTAGCTACCGTGGACGATTACTGTCGGGATGTTAGAAAGAACTTTTGCGTGATCAAGTAAGTGATGAGCACTTGGGAAAAAACAATTATTTATAAAATAATGGCATTCGATACGAGCGAAAGCTAACGCAAATAAATCGGCGCCGAAAGTTTCTCTTGCCGCAGCTTCATCAACATTGAGATTACTTGTCAGACCTTCCCAAACACTCCACTGCTTTGCGGCTTCAAGTTGGATAGCTTTATTAGGATCAGTCAATCTTTTGTAGTATGCCTTTACCATGTCCTGGCGTTCATTTTCCGGGATAAAATCCCGATAGCTCTCCCACGCATCGGGTCGCAATTCGGATGCGCCAAACTGATAAAACCACGAAATATCCACGGGACGAACCAGGAAAATTCCACGCAGAATAAGCTCAGAAACGAACTTTGGATACGCCTGTGCGTAAGCAAGTGCCAAGGTACTACCCCACGAACCTCCGAAAACCTGCCAGCGTTTAACGTGCAAATGTTCACGCAACTTTTCCATGTCGGAAACTAACTTTTGAGTTGTGTTGTTTTCAAGACTTGCATGGGGGGTGCTTTTTCCGGCACCGCGCTGGTCAAAAAGAATAATCCGAAAAGCATTGGGGTCGAAAAAACGCCTCTGCTTTGGGTTTGTTCCCGCACCTGGCCCACCATGGACAAAAACCACGGGCTTGCCATTAGGGTTGCCTGATTGCTCGAAATATAATTTGTGGCCGTCGCCCACATCCAAAAATTCCGTCTGGTAAGGTTCAATTTCGGGATAAAGCCAGCTATGAGGATTTTTGTAAGTGTTAAACATGTAGAGCCTGTTCCAGATCTTGAATCAAATCTTTTGCGTCTTCGATTCCTACAGATAAACGCAGAAGCTGGGATGTAATACCAAGTTTTTTGCGCAAATCTTCTGGCACTGAAGCGTGAGTCATTTTTTCAGGGTGGTTCACAAGGGATTCCACTCCGCCGAGGCTTTCGGCTAATTTAAAGATCTTTAATCTCGCCAAAAACTTTTTCACGTCCGAAAAATCACCCTTCAAATCAAAACTCACCATCCCAGAAAATCCACTCATCTGCTGGAGTGCTAATTTGTGCTGACTGTGGCTTAGATGCCCGGGAAAATAGAGTCCCTTAACCTTTGGGTGCATAGCTAAGCAATCAGCGACTTTTAAAGCATTTTCATGATGTTTGAACATTCTTAAGGCCAAGGTTTTAATACTTCGCAGAAATAAAAAACAATCAAAAGCCGAAGGCACCGCGCCAGCTGCAAACTGCACAAATTTTAATTTTTCATGTAACTTTAAATCCGCGGTCATAACCGCCCCACCAATCATATCCGAATGACCACCGATATATTTTGTGGTGCTATGAATAACAACGTCGGCTCCAAAAACCAATGGCGATTGAAAAATTGGCGATGCGAAGGTATTATCGACCACTAATAGGGCTTTTTTAGCTCTGGCAATCTGCGATAAACCTTTAATGTCCACAATTTTCATGGTTGGATTCGAAGGACTTTCGGCCCAAATAAGACAGGTATTATCTCTAATTTTTTGCGCAACAATATTTGCATCTGTCATATCAACGAATTCAAAATCAATATCATAGGGCGCAAATAATTTTCTAAATAAACGTCCTGTGCCGCCATAAACATCGTCGCATACAATGACGTGGGATTTTGGTGGAACCAGAGCTTGGATTACCGCTTGCTCGGCAGCTAAGCCGCTGGCAAATGATAGGCCAAATTTTGCTCCAACTTCGATTTCAGCAAGAGCTTTTTCATAGGCAGCGCGCGTCGGATTATCGGCCCGACTGTAATCATAGCCTTTATGCTCACCAGGCGAAGTCTGCGCATAAGTGGAAGTCATAAAAATAGGAGTCATGACCGCGCCGGTGTGAGGTTCGACTTCAGTTCCGGCATGAACGCATTTGGTTACAATAGAATGTAGAGATTCCATTTATGCCAGAATCGCTTTCAGTTCGCCTTTTTTATGGAGCTCCATAGTTATATCACAACCGCCAATGAACTTTCCATGCACGTATAGTTGCGGAATAGTTGGCCAACTGGAATAGGTTTTAATGGCTTCGCGCACATCCCAATCTTGGAGAACATCGATGGTTTTAAAATCTGTGCCATAGGACTTTAAGACGTGAATGACCTGGGCAGAAAACCCACACATAGGAGCCTCTTTGCTGCCCTTCATAAATAGCAAAACAGGGTTACTCTTAATTTCATTTTCAATATTTTTAACGGCTTCGTTCGATTCCATGCTTATTACCTTTGTAAAATTATTCGTCTAGATAAGATACTGCTGCTGCTTCGCATTCGGCTTTTTCAGCGGGACTGAAAGTTTTAATAAGTGTTTCATTTTTCGAATTGTCTTTTTTGTTCATTCGTAAAACATAAAGTCCGTAGCCTTTAATTGTTTTGTCGTTTTCATAAGCTGCACCGAAACGGCAACTGGCTTTTGAAACAATTTTTGGCGGATGATTTTTGATCACACGGCCCGAATATTCGTCACGGGAAGCTGCACAGATTTGCTGCGCTCCAACCATAATACACTGACCGGGCTCAATGTGAATCGTATCGCTAAAAACTGGGCTTGCAAAAATAGGGAAAAAAGCTAAAAACTTAAACCAAAAATTTTTCACGATGTCGGAACCTCCAAATAAAGATTTTTTATCACTTACGAATGTATACTAGCGGAACTTTAAGAATTGAGTAAGATTGAATCGATGTGGACCGATAAACTTTTTAATTTTTCAGATTACCAGTTCGATTTTCATGAACTGCAGAAAACCGTAACCTCTTATGGTGTGCGAATTGTTGGCGTTATTTTTCTAGTGGTTATCGCATGGACTTTGGCAGGATATTCGCGCCGAGCTGTACGAAAAGCCCTAGACCGCGCCCGAGTCGATATGACGTTAGGGAAGTTTTTTTCAAATGCTTTACGCTGGTTGATTCTTATCGTTGCAGGGATGACGGTTTTAAGTATTTTCGGGATAGAAATAGCAAGTTTTGCAGCAATTCTTGCGGCTGGTGGTTTGGCTATTGGGTTGGCTTTCCAAGGGACTTTGTCCAATCTAGCTGCGGGAATTATGCTGTTAATATTTAGACCGTTTAAAGTCGGTGATGTGATTAAAGTTTCAAGTATCACTGGCAAGGTTGATGAGATTGATTTTTTCTCAACTCATATTGATACTGCTGATATGAGGCGAATAATCATACCTAACAGTGCCATATTCGGAACAACCATTGAAAATATTTCGCATCATTCTGTTCGACGCATCGACATAGTGATTCAAGTGGAAAACACTGTTCCCGCTTCGGAATTTGGAGCTGTATTGAATGAACTTTTACAAAGTCTTGAACTTATTGTTCGAACTCCGGTGAGTAAGGTTTACATATCCAATGTTACTTACCCGCTAACCGAGTGGACGCTGAATATTTGGACCCGTGCTACAGAATTTGATGCCTTGAAGGAAAAAACTATGGCGGGGATTAACGAGCGCGTTTTTTTAATGAGAAAAAAGTTCGGTGTCGCTCCTGTTGAAGTTACAAAAACATAAAATATTAATCGCGTTTGTTATCGATATCTTCTGGGCAGTGGCACGCATGCTTTTTCCCATGAACAAGAGGTTCAAACGCTATATGAAGCAAACTTCCTACAACAAATGCCTGGAAGTAATGAAAGCTCGGTTGATATATTACCGAAAACGACAGGTCTCGAGCGGCAAAAAATCCTATTGCGGTTGCAAATGACATAAGAAAAATCATTAGCCACGCAATACGTTGACTGAATTTTTCCAGTGCAACGGTCCACAGAAAAATTCCAACTGGCAATTGATGAACGAGTACAAGTAAAATCAGCGCGTAGTTTTTGCCAACCACATGGGATTCATTGAGATAATAATTTCCAAACGCCAGCGTGGCGCCATCGATGACACTATGCAGGCAAATACCCAAGAAAGCGAATGCCAGAAAAATCAGCCCAGAATTTTGTTGGCCGATCCAGAATCTTTCTGTGAGAGTAATCAATAGAAAACCTAAAAGAGCTACTGGAATAACGATCCAGCCGATAATATGAAAAGCCGTAGGAAGAATGTGAACAAACGATAAATAACTGATACAAATCGCAAGGAACCACTGCATCCCGAGGTGAAATTTATGAAAACGAGCGGTAAACCAACTCGCAATAAATGGGCTTAATAAAAGCAAAACGATACTTATGATAAGATAGAGCATAGGCTTTTCGAAACTAACACGTGCATTTGATTTTAAGAAAGGTAAAAAATATCATGTCTGATTCTTCGCCAAAATTTTCCAAGGATTTTCTTTTTAATTTGTTATCAAAAGCTGGGAGAGGCAAAGATGAAGTCATTGAAATATTGGGAAAAGAAATGGGCGGAGCGATAGCAGCACTTTGGAAGAAGCCGTTAGCAGAACTTATAAAACACAATAAAATCCAAATAACTCTCGAGCTGGTGCCGAAGAGTGCTAAGAAAAAAAATCAACCAAAAGAAGAATGACTTCGACTACCGGATAGTCGAATGATCAGCTCGTTTTCCGTGTGAACTTTTTAATTTTTTGCGAACGCGTACAGCTTTTTTCTTGGCCCGATATTTTGCTGAGACATTTCTTTTTCGGGGTGGACGATTTTTTCTCATTATTTTTTACCTATTTTCTTTGAATAAATTATTTTGAAGATTATATCTTCATCCCTAAACCTACAACGATTGCAGTCATTGATTGATAACTTTTCCCCCACAAGGCTACGTCGTTTTCTTCAGAATCATCGGACGATGTTTGGCCAGAAGTAGAAGATTGAGTAACGACGGTCGTCTTGGTGTTTGATTGTAATGGCGAACTAAAAAAAGGCAACTCAAGTTCCATAAAAAACTTTTGATTCAACCCTATTCTGATACCAGCGCTAGCCTCATAAAAAATTCCGGATGTTCGTCTTTTGGTGTAGCCGTTCTTTGCAAAATCAACCGACTGTGAGGACTTATACTTTAAACTCGCGCCCGCAAATGGCACTGTGTAAGTATTAAAAGGTGTAAAATAATAGCGCACGCCTCCGCCAAGATTAACCCCGGTAAAGTTATCCGGTGAACCCGCATCACCACCTGAATAATTAGAAAAATCCAAGCCTGCCGTTGCTAAATAAGACATCTTATCATTTAAAATATCTTGATAAGTTCCACCAGCTCCGTAATTTCTTTCAGATCCGAGGGTTTTTCCTGAGGCCTTGTAATCTTGTGAAGTATAAACACCAGACACCGCGGTAATATCAGCAGCATTCGCCGATCCGACTATAAATAATCCAAGAAAAAAAATCATACGCATTAAAAAAACCTTCTACTCTTTTATCAAGAATAGAAGGTTAATGTGTTAAAAAATTGAATTCAATAGTTTTCTTGTAAAACCGCAGGCTGTAAGTTTTTAAGCATAGAATCCGAACGCGCCAAGGTGTTCACATTAATACGAATAATCCTCAAAGCATGCATTAACCGGCACAACCCGTAACCCATATCAACTTCAAACCAACGCACCGAGAATTTAGCGGATTTTGGAAAACGGTGGTGGTTATTTTGAAAGCCTTCGCCAAATACAAGCCAGGCTACTAGCGTATTATTGGTGGAGTGATCAGAAGTTTTAAAATTTCTATAGCCAAATCTATGAGCAAAAGCATTCACCATCCAACCTTGTATAGGGTGGCTCATCAAGCCGCCAAAATAGGCGACACCAATGAGAAAATGCCCACCGATAAGGCATAATGCAACAGCGATAATCGCATGCACAACATACGGCATCATCCACAGCTTTTTGCGATTTAACCAGTAAACTTCAAAATCTAAATCGCTGACAATTTGACTATAAGCCGGCATTTTTCGCGCTAGTCCCACCAAACATTTTTTATACGACGTTAGTTGTGCGAAATAAACACCCCAAATTCCAAACCGATCTGGGCTATGAGGATCCAGCGGTGTATCCGAATACAAATGGTGCATTCTGTGCATACAAGCCCAACCTTTTGGGTCTAAACCCGTCACCCAATTCCCACTGTGTACAATCACCGCCCGCAACCAGCGCGGAATTCCGACGGCACTGTGAGCCAAACCTCGATGATAAAACACCGTGATATAAATCACGTTAACAACGTAAGTCAAAAGAAACATTGAGACTGCAAAGATAATCTGATTCTGTGTCATATAAAACTCCTTATCACACAATATACCCAGAGCTTACGGCAGATTTTGAAAGATGTTTGTCACAGTTTTGTCAAAGTTATGTCAACGATTTGTCAATGATTTAAAGCTCTATCCTTATACAATCTTTATCTAAAACTTCTCCTTCAGCTGTTTTTTTTGCCATCTTATCGTCTACGACGTGCGCCATCGCAACATTCACGTCATGAGTAAAGAACAGAAAATCTTCCTGCTTCATTTCCCCATACAAATCGATTTTTTCGTCTATAAGTTGTTCGGGAAAACGGTCATAACCCATCGTTATGGGAACGCGAACCCACGCCAATCCGGGAACCAGATCTCCAGCAAATACAACCCTACCCGCTTTTCCTTTGAGAACGGCATGCATCTGGCCGGGTGTATGTCCGTTACTAAACCGAAAGCTTAAAATTTCTTTCAGTTCCTTCACCCGCCACCCCTCCTCCCTCTCATCGCGCCAGCTATTGTCGTTCTCCACAACTATCAGACGGCCACTTTCGACCAACTTTTCGACCATCCCCGGAATAAACGACGCTTTATCTCGCGAGTGCGGTTTTTTAGCGCGCGCCAGAGCTTCTGCTCCGACCACATATTTAGCATTTGGAAAAAGCAGATCGGTTTTTCCTGCAATTCCATCCCCATAACTGGGCATTAGTCCACCGGCATGATCGAAATGCAGATGCGACAAAATCACGTAATGAATATCTTCATCGCGCAATTTCACTTTTTCCCAAAGATTTTTAACCAGCATGTGTTCGCGTTCTTCAACGCCAAATCTTTCGGCTAATTTTGGTTCAAAAAAACAGCCGATGCCTGTTTCACAGAGAACATTGATCTTGCCTTCACCGTCACCTATCTCTGCTAGCATACTTCTACAGGCTAATTTGATGCGTCCTTTTTCATCGGGCACGCACCATTTTTCCCAAACGGTTCGTGGCGCATTTCCGAACATCGCGCCACCATCTAATTTTTGATAATTTCCTTCAACGGCCGTAATTTTTATCATCTTTCATAAATACTGCTGCCACAGTAATTAATCAACGACCTTCGAATTTTTTTTTAATTGCAAATCTCCGTTGACGGGGTCTCCAGATTTGCGATTTCGAAATTTCAGATTTCACTGGATAGGGAATGGGGCGGCCGGCGCTACGGCGCGTTTCCCAGGCTCACTCATCCCTTGGC
>JAYVPO010000038.1:0-9124 GCA_043757325.1 bacterium | reverse complement strand
CACAAAGCTTACCTAATTCATAAACACTACCAGAAGTAGAACATAATCTATACCCTGCCAGATTTGTAGGTTCTCGGGATACCACGGGCTCATAAGCTTGATGTTTTAGTGAGTGATAACTTGCACAAGCCATATATGCGATCTGTTGGTCATGTTCCTTGCTCGCTTCATTTACTACGCCATTTAAAATCTCTAACTGCTGTTTATTGGTTGGGATCTCGCCTGCGCCAAAGGCTGAGATAATCCTTTTTCGCGTTTCACTGACCTCCGATGCGTTCTTTTGCGTTATTGCCCTGTATCCTTCAACTGCTCCGGCGAGAGAGTCGAGTAAATTAATGCTTTGATAGCCAACATACCCCCAGCTGTTTTTGCCATCTTTCCAAGTGTGGCCGAACCAATTTATCTTGTATCCTAAGATCTGAAAGTCGGTTATGTTTTTTTCCGATTCAGTTCCCAACAAAACAAGATTTTTGCGTGCTTTTTCCAATGTTGTCTGGGTCACAGTCAGTCTATCCACAAGGTTATAAACTGAGCCAAAAACTAAGGATGGAACAGTCTGCTGAAGCCAGATTTCGTCAGCCACCACACGTGGCATACTTTGCTTATCATTCTGGTCTCGGCTGAAGAAAAGTTCATCGAGTTGACCCTGGTTCATACAAGCTTTTTGAGGGTTCACATCACCTGCCCTCAGACTGACTTCAGTTGGGATAAGGAGTCCAAGCTCACCAGGTTTAAATCCAGGAATGGCATTTGGGTCTTTAGTTTGAGCATCTAAATTCTGCCGATATAGTTGTACTGGCAACCTTCCCAAGTCGCCAAGAGTTTTTAGACGGATGACTTCGGCCATTTCCCCAACTTTAGTAATTTGGTCAATTAAACTTCTCGCTGTGTTTTCTTCAGAAGGAGATCCTTTTTTTATATCTGGATGAAGATTTTTAAAGACATTTAGCTCTTCTAAAAACTGTGCGGCAGTCGGTAGTTGCACCTCAAACCGGGCATAGCGCATTAACACTTTAAAAATAAAACGATATCGTTCCTGATACATTTTTAATTTAGTTTTGTCTTCGGTTTTAGGTGGGAACAGACTGTCAGCCCATTTAGTTAAATTCGCAACATTTTCCCCACTAAACCGGGTCAAATAAGCCTGTGCAATTAAATTTCGTTCATTCTGGTCGGCCAAAGCAACTTCAAAAGAATCGATAGTTTTTTGAACATCGATATTAAAGATTTTTCGCAATTTAGCAGGAACTTCTGGTAGCGGTGTATTCTCATTTCCCTTAAACCCGTCGAAGAATTTATCACAATCCTTTTGCAGTTCATTGTCGTTACTTGTGGGTAAAAAAGTACTAGGATCCGAACAAGAGTTATAAGCGGCCAATAGTGCATAGGACTTACTATTGAGCTCATTCTTAACACTAGCAGAATAATTTTTTATGCTGTCTGATAAATTCTCGTAATCTTCTTTTAATTTTTCAAATCGGTTGTTGTTTGCTTCAAACTTTTCAGCAGAAAGGCGGAATAACCGGGGCTTATTAATAGGTATTTCACTTTCGAATAAGCCAACATAAAGAATGCTTCGGAGCTTATAGAAAATAATGTTCTTAAGATTTTCATTTTTTATACTAGCCAGTTCCATTGCAAGTTTGTGATCTCCTAACTCCATGGTGTTCTCGGGAAATGTGGCAGAATCCAGTCTAGCTGCCATATCAATATTACCCAAAAACGCCAATGTGGCGGTTGGAGAAAGGCTTGCCATCTCGTTTAACTGTTGAGTAAAATGGAGAAGGTCGTTGGCGCTATCAGAATCTATTTTATAAAAATACTGTTTTAATAATCGATCGGCGATATTGTCTACCCGCGACTGATTAATAACATTTCTTACAACAAGCTGTTTGAAAAAATTAACGTAAATTCTTACAACGGTGCGACATTCACGCAGCATTCCTGCTGCGGATAACTGATCTAACATTTGTGTAGTGGCCGCCAATCTAAATCTGGCGGTATCAGAAAGTCGAAGCAAGTCACCATGATCAAATTTCCTATCGTCTTTACTTAATAATTCTAAAAATGAAATCCCGTTTCTATTTATGTACTCTTGGGTCACAGCATTCGAAAGACTAGCATCGAAATTCATTTCTAAAAGTGCTTTTGCTACCGCGGGTTCTTTCACCACTCCTTCGACCTGAGGCGCTTGTACTTTTTCGAATTTATTCAAATCAGTAGAAATTTTCTCGAACAGGTCATTGTTAGGAGCAGGTTTTAGATTTGAATTTAGAAAAAACATGTCAAAATTGTCTGAATTTATTTCAGTATCAAAGAAACTTGCTGCATTAATAAGATACGATGTATCAATTTTGCCGTTAGTCTGAGAAAGGGAGCTTCCGCGTCGAGGTTTACAGGCCTGAGCAGCTAGTATTAACATTAGGCCAAACAATACATTACGATAACATTTCATGGCTTAATCTCCAAATGAATGGAACAAAAAGGGGAGTCCGTCTTGTTGGTGTCAGTTACGATATGTCGAGCAATATCTTTTTCTTTGATCGACAGGGTGATCGCATCTATGACTGTCTTCGAACATTTCGTCTGCAGTATTTGACCTGGCGCTGATGTCTTCACATCGTCTGCTTGAGCGGTAATGGCACTAATCTGAGAGCTCTGCTTTTTTCTCTGACTTGGATCTAACTGACCGATTGTTTTTTGCTCAATGGACTGATTACTAAGGGAATTTACTGTTGCGACTTTCTTTTCTAGGGCGGCAAAATAAATTGGATCCAGTAAGCTTTTTAATTCTGCTAATCTTGCATTAAATCTGTATTTATCAAATATTTGTTTGGAAATTACAGGAGCTGTTGGCAGGTTCGACAATACTCCATTGGGACTTGACTCTTTCAAATCCAGACCCAAATCTTGAACTAAATCATTTAAGATTTCTCCCGTTCCAGTTGTCATCAAGTACTGGTCTTGTAAGTACTTCGGAGAATAAAACCCGCACTCAAAAGGAAAATCCTGCTCAAACGATTGTGAGGCGTCGTCTACTGTGGTGGGACACTTTTCTGAAAAACCTTCTCTACGACCGTTACAGTCTGATATGAGTTTCGCGGCAGATATTTTTCTAGCTAACATTTCCATAGCAGTGTAACTGCCAGATGGTTTATCAGAATTATATGTCGAAATAGCCGAAAATCTAACGTACGCGGCTAATCTTGAAGTGATTTTTGGAGCAGGTTGCACCCCTGTGCTCGCCAGCGGGGAATATCTTGCGCAATAGTACTCCATCTCATTTGACTTGCCAGATGGGGGCGTATAGTTCACACGATCAAAAAGCCCCTGTTCTCCCAGGTTGCCAAAATAAGCTCCTGAGGGTTTTTCTGCTGCAAATTCTTGCGGGACACTTGTGCATTGGATGTATTTTTTATCTCTGCTATCGCACGTGTTATTTTCTGCTAGTTTGTAAATATGACATATGTTGTCGCTTGCCACGCCGCGAAATATTAACGCACTAGAAGGATTTCGACCGGTCTCTAAGCCCAATTTATTGCCTTTCTCTCGACACTTTCTTATAATCGGGTCGTAGTCTGGATCACCGCCAAAAAGATTTTCTGAATTACAGGCAAATTTCTCGCGAAGCTCTTGCATTAATCGAAGATATAAACCTAAGTTAAAGATATTTTTTCTATCGGTTCGGTTTTGCTGCATTTGTAGCATCGGATGACTGTAGTCCGGTATGGGAAAAATAACCCCAGTGCGACAGCCTTCGTAACTTTTCAATTCTTCGGGAGAAATTCCTGAATTTTTGTACAGGTTGCCCGAGTTAGAAAGGCTGCAAATGTTTTTTCCAGAATGAGAAAGATTTGTCTTAAAATTATAAGTTGCAT
Organism: bacterium; assembly: GCA_043757325.1. GTDB lineage: Bacteria > Bdellovibrionota_B > Oligoflexia > Oligoflexales > RGVZ01 > JAYVPO01. Next base: position 5,246 of record JAYVPO010000038.1, on the reverse strand, counting down.
AGCAATAACACGATTTATCTCGAGGATCCACGCAGCCATTTGGCCTAACATGTGTCGGTTCAAAATCCGATCTGGAAAATATTTCACTTAGCTCTTCGATCGTTCTGCCAACACCTAATAAAGGGTCTTCTTGAAATGGTTTGATTGTTGAACGAACAGTATTGTCGGCGTTTTCGCCAAGATTTAAGTTGGAGTTACTTCTTGAGTTTTGAGACGATAATGATCCAGCAGCCACTTCTAAGGAATAAATTTCCTTATTTAATTCGACCATTTCCTGCAACTGTAGAGACTGCGCGATACAACTTTCGGTATTTTTGTTTACGTCACAAGTCGGATTTGATTCGGATTCAGTCAAAGAACTTGAACGATTTCGGGATTTGCAAGAATAGAGAATTGCAGCAGACAAAATAAGACAATAAAAGCGTGCTAACATCTGGAGCCTCGTGATTTTATGTAATTATAACAAGGAAACAGAATTAGAACATAGCATAATTAATTAATCGAGTTCGGTAGGAACAAGGTGCTATACATTTTTTCCAAATTTTAATTAGGAAAAAATCAAATTGCCTCATCCTTTATTTGTGAATTATCTACCATATATTTTTCCAAGGTGATTTGCGGACTTCCTAGATAAGCTTTTAAATTACCAAACTTCTCTAAACTTCCATTGTCATAAAGTCCACGCCGGATACCAGTTAACAAGCGGTTTTTGGGAGTGTGCTCGGGACTAACGAATTCCGAAACAGTAACCTCATACCCGCAAGCGCGCATCCCTTCCATCCGCAGTGCGTCGGTAAATTCTGCCGCAATATCTTTGCGCAGCTGGGGAGAGTTAAACGCCGGGGACAACGGATGATCCACTTTGTCTTCGGCCATTTTTTTCCAGTGTCGAGAAAGCTCCAACTGACAGCACGGAGCAACCGCGAATAAATCCACATGGTGCGCGATACAAAAGCCTAGCGCATGGTCACTTGCCACATCGCACGCGTGCAAAGCAAAAACCGCGTGTACGCGTTCAGTTGCCTGAAACGCCTCAATAGTACTCTGCACAAATTCCACAGACGAAAGATTTAACGCAGCAGAGATTTTTTTAATCTTTTCAATTCGCTTCGGCTCGGAATCGACTCCGATAATTTTAACCGGTTTTTTAAATTCAAATTGGTATAACCAGGCCAGAAGAAACGTTAAGTAACCCTTACCGCAGCCTAAATCCAAAATAACAGGCAAGCCTATTCGCGAGTTTAAATCCCCAAGAAGCTGACTTACTTGCAACGCCAAATGATTGACTTGAATAAGTTTGCGCACCGCATCGTGAGAAAGGCTTGCGTCTTTGTTCAAGATTTCTAAGGCCAATAAAAGCTCGGCGGCATTTAAAGGCGTCAAAATAAACTTTTTATCGTGACAAAGTTTTTTTAGCCGATCGGCCGTCCAATATTTTTTTGCAATTTCTTCGATTGAAAGTTTTTTATCCATACGTGAAGTGAAGGGTACTGATAAAGCTATCGAAAAAGCAAAGTAAATTATAAAAATTCGCCAGAAACTCTACTTGGCTAGAATAAAATTCTCAATAGCCTGTTCATTTAATTGATTTCCCGTAAACTGCCCATTAAGAAAAAAAACCGGGGTTTGAGTTAAGCCCCACGTCTGGACTAGGTTTTCAGAAAAGTCCAAATGTTTGCGCACATCAGCACTGTTCATGCATGAAGTTAGAACCGCGGGCTGAACCTTTAAAATACCTGCAGCTTCCTTAATAAACTGCGTCTCACTCTGCATGTACCCCACAAAATGCTCGCGGTATTCGGTGTAATGGCCTAATTTTTTCGCGCAGAATCCCCCAAGTGCTAATCTGCGCGAGAAATCGCCGTGAATCCGAGTGTAATCCACCACCACTAATAAAATATCGTTGGGGAACTTCTGCAAAAGCCGCTGAATCTTTGGTTCCTCCATTTTGCAAAACGGACACTGGTAATCAAAAACTTCCAAAATAGTCACTAAAGGGTTTTTTTCGTTACCTATAGTTGGTAAATTTCCAGTGGAAATAGTTACGGTTGGCGGTTCGGGTTGTTCAACGTTAAAATCATAAAACCCTTCTTTCTCCAGCTGCGATAGGATTTCTGCTTGGCGCTTTTTTTCCAACTCTTCAGTAACTTGAGTTGTTAATTCCGATTTTGAGAATTCGTAGGAATAGGGGATTTTGTCGCGGTTTTTATCGAAGTAGTTTTTAAGGTCTTTGTCATTGGGAGAAGTGGTTTTGAAAATAAAATTTCGCGCACTTGATTCAGATATATTTTTCTCTGTCGCGGTTTTTTTGACAAAATCCGCAATGGCAGCGTCATCAAAAAACTTCTTCATATCATCGTAGTACTTTTTTTCGATTTTGTATTTCTCGATCTGGGTCGCAAGCAGTAGGTCTTTTGACTTATAGGTCCTATGATTGATTTCCACTAATCTATCTAATTGCAACGAAGGCGCCAGGCAAGCAGGCAAAAAAACACAAAGCATAAAGAAAATACTGCGCATGCAAAAATCTTATCATTGTTAACGTCAAATTTATCCTTAAAAAATTTCTCCGAGCCAAAGTTTCTTCATAAAAACTTTCCAATGCCGGCACTCTACATGATCTAATATTTTGTCGTTGATATCGTGCGATACCACAAAGTATTTCTTAAAAAACTTTTCGTCTTTTAGCGCTTTGATACCTTTCAAATCGGATGGCGCAATTTTTTTGGTGGATTTCACTTCGATCGCCGTATGGTTTCCGACAATAATGTCTACTTCGAGCCCGTTACGAGATCTCCAGTATTGCAATTCCTGGTGTTTTCTAGCGTAGGAGTTGTACGCGCGAACCTCCATCATAACCCACTGTTCGAAAGACTTGCCGTACAGATCTGAATTTCGGTCCAATGTTTCGGTTTGTGCAAGAATGTGGGTTATTCCAGTGTCGAAAAAATAAAATTTAGGTGTGGTCATAGCTTTGAACTTTGTGGAGGCAGTCCACGGTTCGACAAAAAAACCAAAAAGCGTATCTTCTAAAATTTGGTAGTATTCACGAATGGTCGGAGGTGACACGCCGACCTCTTTGCCGAGTTCTGTAAAATTAAGTGTCTGACCGGATCGTAAGCTAGCAAATTTTAAAAAGTGCACAAACGGGGTGAGCCTTCGAACAATCGCCTCTGATTTAATTTCGCCTTCTAGATAGGTTTGAATATACGCCCGCAGGTCTTCTGCCGGCTCTGCGCTTTGATAAACTGAAGGAAGCCCACCGAATAGTAGAAAGTGATCAAGTTCAAAGTGAGGTATTTCGTGGGAAACCAACGGGAAAAGTTGCGCCGTTCGAGCACGGCCGCCCAACAGATTTGTGGAACCCGTACGAAGTTTTCGAGCACTACTTCCTGTCAGCAAAAAACGTAGGCCACGTTCTTCAATAAGCCGATGTACGCCGTCAAGTAAAATGGGAAGCTTTTGAATCTCGTCGATAACAACCCAATTTGACTGAGCGGGTAGGCGCGCGTCGATAATTGCTTCCAGCGAACTTGGCGCGAGTGAAAGTTCTAAAAAATCGGTTGGATGTAGCAGGTTCAAAATCGCTGCTTTGTCGTGTAGGAATTTTCTTATTAGATAGCTTTTTCCAGTAGACCGCGGCCCAAGCAGAAAAAAACTCTTTTTTTCTAGTAAATTTGATAAGTTAAGGAATCTATCGTAAGAAATCATAGTTAAAATATCCAAAGTAGTACTTTCGATTTTCCAAGAATATCAAAAGTAGTACTTTTAATAAAGGCTAGAATTGGTTCTTCCGATTTCAGATGTAGCGATGCGTAAGGGATATTGAAATGGCAGTTTTAAATGAGTTAAAATTATTTGAAAGTCATGAAGTTAATTCGGAAGTTGCAAATTATTACTAAAAAGCAGTCTGCATATCTCATACGCTTCTAAAGAAGTTGGCGGAAGATTGCAAACTTTATGGCCTAATACAAGAAACATATAAAAGAGTGGTTTTGGGGAAAGCATTTAGATACTGGTCAGAGAATCTAAGCGAATAAGCATTATTAGAAGAACCGCCTCCCGTGGCCTGAGGTTGTGAGCTCCAAATAAAATTCGAGCCGACGCCAATAAGATGAGTATACATGCCGTTTGCGGCCAAATACACTGCATTTAACTCTGACAGGACTGGTAATCTCCAATCCGTGTAACCACCTTCGTTAAGTTGATGGCAGTAATTTAGAACAGAACTATCTACGCAAAAGGCATTAGAAGCTTTCGCCGGATCACAGTCAGTTGTACGGGCTCCGTCGCTGGCTCGAGGTGGGTCTCCGACGTTTTGAGTACCGGCAGTATATTCCCAAACGGCGTCAAAGAAACTCATCGGAACAGCCGAGCGAAGGCTCCAAGATTGGCCAGTACCATTTAAACGACATCCACCTGCGGCGGTAGTGAATATGCCATCATCAACAATGCAAATATTTTCTTCAGGACCATTTCGTACAACGACACTGGCAGTTACCGATGTCAACCCAGGTGTTGAGAAGGTAACCACAATGGTTCCAGCTGTATCTAAGCTTAAGTTACTAAATGTTGCGACGCCATTTGCATCTGTAGTTGCGGTTGCGGTACCAACTACACTTGCGCCTGTCGCACTCGCTGTGATGACAGCTCCTTGAGTGTTAGCAGGATTGTTTAGGCTATCGCGAATCTGTATCACGAAAGGCGATATTTCTGAAATTCTCGGAGAATTCATTTTAATTTTGGCAGGACTGGACGTAAGGGAAAGATGGTCTATCATCGACCGATTTCCTCGAACGCAGTAGAATTTAAAGCCGCTAGAATAAAATTGGTCAGATTGGAGCGATGTTACTATATTATAAATCACTGTGAATTGATTTCCTCCTCCAGACAAACCTCTTGACGAAGTATGTAAGTAAAAATTTCCCAATCCTTGCAAATATGAATTACCTCCTACAGTCATGTTAGCGTTGACTTGAATCAAGTCACTTAATGTGGATAACCGCCAATCGGAATAACTTCCCTCAGTCAAACTATGACAATAATTGATAATTAAGTTATCCACATTAACCCCTAAATTCGATGTTACATTGTCGTAGTCGTTTGTACGTCCGTAATCACCTGGTTTTTGAATGCTCCCGTTTCCAGCTATAGGCTTTAAGAAAAAGAATTTGGGCTATGGGTGATAATGCTCTTGCTCAAGCACGATCTTGAGCGCCGCTTTTATTTTAATTTGTCGTTCGAGC
>JAYVPO010000037.1:0-32652 GCA_043757325.1 bacterium | reverse complement strand
ACTTTAGCTGCTTAAGGTTTCTATAAATTAAATCTACAAAATCTCAAATCACTCAGCTGATCTCAGGTTAGCCTACCGGAGGTTATTGAGATGTTACGGACAAAAATATGTTCCGGACCATCTAGTGCCGCCATTCCCACAGGCACTTGCATGAGGATTTTTTGCACTGATTCAATGATATGACCAGAGCTAAACTCCTGAGTCTTCAAAACCTCATTCTTCCGTATGCTTAGCTGTGTCTGCACAACCGTCATCATGACGCCTCCCACTAGATCCAATTTGAGTCCAATCTTTTGACTTGATCAGACATCTCGTTTAGCCAGCACCTAGCAAAAACGGCAGGACACACTGAAATGCCGTCTCTGCACGCTATTGATTTGTAACTTTTATATGAAATAATCCGCTCACGAGCGAATGCTCTACCAATTCATTAAAACTGTCAACGATAGACTAACCGATTTTAAGATTGTGTTTTAAAAAGTAAATTGCTAGGTTACCGCTTGATAAATTCCTTGTTCATAATAAATTGGAATCAGACATGCATTTAACATTCATTTATATTGTTACCTTGGCGTTTTTCGGCAATCTGTTTGCTGCGGAAAAACCTCATTTTAACAAGGTTTATCTACTCCGAAACGGTTATTTTGTTGCCTTTGAACAGTCAATTCCTCCAACAATCGACAATAGTATGGCGAAACGTTTTTATTTTGGTAAACTTCCTGCTAACAAGACTCCAGGCTGGAACAAACTTTATGAGACCCGGTTCAACTATCACGGCATTAATGAATTTGGTCAGCCTTTTAGATATGAAAACACCGAAACGAGAACGGCGGCTTTTTCGTTTGATTTTATTTACGAAATTGACGAGCAAGGCAAACCTTTGCTTGCTCACTTCACTGAAAAATACGAAGTTCTTCTAGCTGATCCGCAAAAAGATTCCGAATTTATCGCGACTTCGATTGAATTTCAATGCGATGACAAGACTTTCTGCGGAAAACGTGACGACGACGCATTAACTTCAATTCGTAAAGATCTAAATTCGGGAAAATTAGAACTGGTTCCCAGTGCAGCATCTTTATTTGAAACTCAGGCTTTTCGACTAGAAACTTATAACGATCGATATATTATTGCGCAAGAAAATCTCCTGTCCGCTAAGATGTCGGATTTCAAACTTTATATTCTTAAGTCGGGCAAATTGACCGAATTGAATATCCGAAATCGGAGGCACTTACTAACCTCGCAAGTGGAAACCTCCAATGGACAACCTATTAATCCGCAAAGTTTAAAAACCATTTATAGCTTCCACACTGATATTTTAAATCACATCATCGCCGTTGAGCTGATGCCTGATTTAATAGAGATTCGGAAGGATCCGAAATACGCTGATAATTCGAATTATCAAAGCTTAATAAGGATTTATGGCAACGCTGCTTCCACAGAACCCCGAGCTTTTAGACTTCTCCGTGTGGAACCCAGCGCAGCTGAAAAATTACTGGAAGAAATAATTGAACTGAAGAAAAACAAATCTTCTAACTCACAAAAACAAATTCTAGTGACACCTTGTCAAGTGATGTTTCTCTAAAACCGTGTTATGTCGTCGGCGTTTAACCGACGAACCAAGCTGGTGCCAAATAAAAAAAAGGATAAGACGACGAAAAAAACCCGACGGAGACATTGCTATGAGTGGCTAATTGCAACTATTCGAAGTCAACGCAGTCATTTTTATCATTTCGCACCAGCGACAATCTTTTAAATTATGGCATAATAAAAGGATGAAGACCCTTCGTGATTATATATTTGTAGCTGCTGCTTTATTTTATATGGTAACAGCTTTTTTTTGGTCCATGCCGGATAGTTTTGCACTGAAAACCATAGTGATTAATCCCGGTGCGGCCTTTTTTCAGTGGAGCGGACTTTGGCAGAATTGGGCCATGTTCGCGCCCAATCCGGTGGCCGAGGACGTATATGTTTCAGCCACTGCTTTTTTTACGGACGGTTCTACTGCGGTTTGGAAATTAAATAAAATGGATGAGATGAGCTATGCAACACGATATGCAAAAGAACGATGGCGTAAGTGGGGCAGTGATAACTTAAGGCAAGATTCGTATCGCGCACTTTGGCTACCTGGTGCGGATTTTATAGCAAGAAAAATGGGAAAAGAGCATTCAAAGAAAGTAACAAAATTAAATTTAACAAGGCATTGGCATCCTGTTACTGTGCCCTTTAACAACGATGTTTTGCAAAATAGAGGTCCGTGGCAGCAATTTGTTTTTTACACGCTCGATAATGCTGATCGACATGAAAAGTAACTAATGCGATTTTCTACGATTATTAAAAATTTTTACAATTGGTTAACGCATCCTATTTCGCCGGTTCCTGTAGGACTGTATAGATTTTTTCTAGGGATTTTATGTCTGATAAATTCTTATTATTTATGGCCGGACTTGCAGATGTGGTTTTCAAGCACCGGAGTCTTGCCGAGTACTTTAAATAACTCGCTTCAAGGCTTGGATAGATTAAATCTTTTTTATTTTTTCGGGTCTGAGCTCAGCACTGTGCGCATTGTTTTTTTCGTACACGTGATAGCAAGTTTGTTTTTAATGATGGGTCTCGGTTCGAGAATAGCTTCCACGTGCGTCTTTTTGACTTTGACAACTTTGCATCATCGTAACGTTTATATCTTAAACGGAGGAGATACGCTGCTTCGAATGATGAGCTTTTTTATTATGTTTGTGGATTGCGGACGCGCATTTAGTTTGGACAGACTCTTGCGAATTTTTTTTGGGAAGGAAAATCCTGGAGATAGTAAATTCATTTATCCAACAGCTGTTCGCGTGATGCAATTTCAGGTTTGCTGCGTTTATTTCTCAACGTTTTATTGGAAGGCAACAGGAAGTCATTGGCTTGATGGCTCAGCTATCTATATGGTTAATCAACTCGATCAATTTTCCCGGTTTTGGGTACCAAGCTTGTTTAAAACTGTTGTTTTTTCGAAGTTTATGACCGCATTTACATTAACTTTGGAAGGAAGTTTTGCATTTCTAGTTTGGTTTAAGGACACGAGAAAATGGGTGCTTTTGTTCGCGTTTCTTTTACATCTAGGATTAGAATACAGCTTAAATATTCAGCTATTTCAGTTCGCGATGGTTACGACTTTTGTTCTGTTTTTAACTCGAGATGACCTCAAAAAAATACAGATGGTAGTAAGTAGATTTATCTTGGCGCAATTTCCCCAATTGAAAATTTTCTGTTTTTACGACGGAACTTGTGGGTTCTGTAAGCAGACGGTAAAGGTCCTTGTGGCTTTGGACATTTTGCTCTGCATCCGTTGGATAGACGGTAAAAACCCAGAAAAAACAAAAATATTTTTGGGCTTTGATTCTACTCGGATGACGTCGGAATTTTTGACTCTAACTCACGATCAATGGTTCGGTGGCTTTCCTGCAATGCGAACGGTAGCACTACGACTCCCTCTACTTGCAGTTTTTGGTTGGATAGGATATTTCCCAGGAATGCATATAATCGGCGAAATATGCTATCAATATATCGCTGGCCGTCGTCATAAGATTTCTCAATTGCTTTTCAGCAATATTACCTGCGAATTGCCTCAAAAGAATTCATAGAACAAGCATTTGATTATGGCGCTGATGATGAATCGCCAAGATTTCCATTGGAGTCTGAGACCACAAAACTTTTCAGCACATTCGACTCGGCAATAGCCAATAAATCGGCTCGATTACTTGAATCGATCAGTAGCACACCGTCGCTGTTGGGGCTAGCTGAGGCTATTGGTAAACTGGCAAACCAATTTGTAGGGTCAAAATTAAAAGTTAAATCACTATTGGCAGCACCTGATGCAATTATAAGTGGCGAAGCGGTCATATTGACTCGAAAGTCTAAAGGTGCCTGTGACCGAATTAAAAACGGTGACGCTACACCCTTGATAGGAAGCGAGCCAGAAATCATAAAAGTGTAACCTATCAAACGAGGTTCAAGCCCATCGCCAAACCCACGACCTGTTATTGCGTCAAAGCGCAAATAAGTTCCATCTAAAACCGTTAAACTACCGAAAGACTGATCACCTTTAACAACGTCAATAACAGCCGGAGCAGAATTAGCAATAGATTTGTCAGCTTGTTGGAGAAGATTTGTTTCAGATCCTGCATCTGTTCCAATTTTGCTTAATAAAAAACTCGTATCGGGAATAGTGTAGGACGCCTCTTGTTTCTCGATCGCGATGTTTCTTTTAATCAAATTTAAAAAATCCGAAAAAAGAGAAGTTTCTGCAGTGGTGACCACAGCTTTGGGATTAAATTTTATAGCCGTCAAAAATAAATAACCATGTTCAAGAACAATTCCATCTGGGAACGAAAACGTCGGTGTCGTTGTTGGGCCACCGCTGGTTTTTTTGCCGGCTTCAGTTTTTTTCTTCGAGGAAGTTTTAAAACCAAGTGCGGTATCCTTACCTTTTGAATCCACCGGGTTTGCTTTGCTAACGGTGGTTCCCGAAACCTGAGGAGTAGCTATGCCTGTCTTCGCACCTTTTCCACATGCTTGGCACCACAGGAGGCTGAGGAATATTATTTTTATTTGGTTCTTTAACATCATAGAAGAGGTCTCGGTCAAGATGAATAAAACACGAAATATTGATTTAACTTATTTCTATATTAAGGCATCCTTGCTGAATATTCAATTTTTCTATTGAAAGTTTTTTGTGATCAAAAAAAAGTTTTTCTTAGTTCTTACAATTCTCTTGTTCGCCAGCACTCCTGAGACCGAGTCAAATGGTGGAACATTGCAATCTATCAAAAAATATTTTTTGAATTACCGCTTAGGGATTGATGTTACATCCGAAACCAATATCACCGATGTTAGCTATAAATACGATTCAGGTGTACCCCTAGATCCCGCTCGCTGCGAAAATAAAGGCTCAGGCACTTTTTTATGTTCTGGCCACGCCGAAAATCCCGCTCACGTTTCGGCTGGAATTTTTGTCGAACAACCTTTTGAGCGCAAAGGCTTTTGGCATTTCGATTTTGATTTCGCATTCGCCATACGACATGCAGAAATTGAAAAACAAACTTTCACCAACGATACTGATGTGGCGCCAAGCGGTTATGCGGGCCCTCCGCTTCGGCGATTTGGTTATAGTTTGGTGGGAGTCAATACTTTAAGTTACGTCGAATTTGGAATTGCTCCTGAAAAATACTACCCCGATTTGCTTTTTGATTTCGGCATGGGACTCCAGACTCTTTGGGGTAAAATTTATCTTAACGATTACACTTTCAAACAGCCGTTAATTAACTTTTTGGCATACGGAGAGATAAACCTTGTTTTCATTCGTTGGGGAAAAGCTGGGTATGCTGGATTCTACGCAGCTGCAGAGGCAGGATCTGCTGGGGCAGGTGGGATTGAAATCGATGGAATGAGCGAATTTAGTTTCAGCTTTGTCCGAAAAGACTTTGGATTTCTGATTGTTACAAACCTGCCGGAAAAATTTTTATAATTGTTAATTCGAGTAAATATCCCTGCAATTTTGATAATTTAAGTATTAATAGTCAAGTTTCCTGGTTTTCGGCCGATCTTCTTAATGGTAGGGAGAACTTAACTTATGCGAAATTTATTTATCGTATTTATAACTAGTCTAAGCGGGGCCGTATCTTGCTCAAAAGAGGTGCCAAGTAATACTTCTGAAGCCGCCACTCAGACAGCAACTATGAAAACTTCAACAGTTCAATGGAATCCAACTTCAAATGGATATCTTTTATCAGGCACAATCGGAACCGATATTGGAGCTCCGGGTCTAGGTCTAACTGCCACTGCGACACCTCAGGGCACGTTGTATGGCTGGGTTGAGCCATCGTCGTGGACACCTTCTGTGATCTCAACTTCGAGTTTGCGTTATAATGTTGCGAACAAGCAGTACACTTTTTCATTTAGAATCGCTCCGAATATCCCAACTTATTTACAGATCACTTCGGCCGCTGGAAAGAATTTATATTTTTTTATTCCTAAACCCAGTTCTTTAACTTTGACAACAAGTATCGCATCCAGCGTGAAATTTGCACGAAGTGTTACGTCAAAAACCGCTAAAGGAACAGCTCAAAAAGGCAAAACATACAACACAGGCTCCATGTCAGCAGTTATGTCCAAGGCTTCGGAATATCTTATCACCAATTATATAACCGGAAGATCACCAGACGATTTAGCCAAAATTTCTGATCCAGGAACATGTATTGATGGATTATTCACGTCGGCAATAACTTCAACTGTGCTTGGATTTGATATTACTAAAGACCAAACGTCACTTAACACGGTATTTAATGGTTGCATTTCGGGATCACCGGTTGACGCAAGCGTCATTGCAGCTGCTGCAGCGGCGGCGGCTCCAACGCCTCCTCCTGCAACAGTTCCGACCTGTACAACCTTAACTCCAGGAGTTGATTATTTTGACGGTGCTTCGATTGCTATAGTCTCAAAACTATCTGCCAACTATGCTAATTTTGCGAATTTAACTTTTGCTGGTGTTGCTCGGCCTGGAACCATATCTGGATCGGTAAATAAACTTATTTATTATCTAAGTTACGACTATCTTAGTCTCCATTCTGATTCTACTACAGCTTGTAAAGTTACCAACAGTATAACAGATCCGACAACTATTCCAGTTGTTCAAAACTTTCTGTTATCTCCAACGACTGCCATTGATTCGGATACTGTCTCTGCGGATATCCAGACTAAAATACTAAATGTTTACGCACAGATAAAAACATTATCTAGTACGGAAGTAGACGCTGTCGTTACAAACTATATTTCCGACGAAAGCGCGCCGTTAGTAGCCGCCGCAGGCGACGCTGCCCTAGTCGAAACAAGCTGCTTTGAAGCCGCTGCCCCAGCACTAGCTCGCATTGAACACCAGGTAGCTGGAGTTACCTATTTTAACGGACATCTAGCCGGTTCCGTCGATCCCGATCCCGTGCGACTCCGTTGCATGGCATTGTCAGATATTTTGTATTAAACAAATGCAGAGTCACCGCCGCTTGCAATCATAATTTTGCCTTCGGTTTCAAGCTTGCGAGCAATTTGAACAATTTCGTACTGCATGGATTCCACATCGGAAAGTTTTACCGCACTCATAGCTTCCATATCTTCACGTAACATAACCGAAGCTCGCTCGGACATATTTTTAAACACCAATTCCTTGACCGCATCTCCTGCGGCTTTCAGGGCAATTTTCCATTTATCATTAGGAACGTTTTTAATGAGTTCTTGAATGCCACGATCATCGATTTTCACCAAATCATCAAATACAAACATCAGCTGCCTGATCTGCTCGGCGAGTGCGGGATCACGTTCTTCTAAGTTATCAAGAATCTGCTCTTCGGTCGCTTTGTCGATTAAGTTCAGCATCTCAGCTATAGGTTCTACGCCGCCGATTTTTTGAGTAGAAATCGAGCCCATTGCCTGAATTTCATTACGCAGCACGTCGTCAATTTCATCGATAATTTCCGGCGCTACGGCTTCGAGATTTGCAATCCGCAGAAGAATTTCAGTATGGTTTTGTTCGGGTAAAAGTTTTAACGTTTCGCCGCATTTTTTAGGGTCTAAATGAGCAAGAATGAGAGCGATAGTCTGAGGGTGTTCCGTGCGAATAAAGTTGGCCAAGGTTTTGGGATCAATTAGTTCCAACGAGTCAAGATTGGCAGACGAGCCCAACGAAAGCTGCTCGATGATTTGGTCGGCATCGCCACCTTTAAAAGCCTGCCCAATAATTTTTCGTGTTAAGTCATTACCGCCGTAGAAATATTTCTTGTTTTGTTGGATGATTTCAAAAAATTCCATCATAATTTCATCGACGATCTCTTGATCCGTACGGCCAAGCCGGCTCATTGCGCTACCGATTCGTTTGATTTCAAACTCGGTCATATTTTTGAAAATTTCGGCAGAAATTTCTTCGCCAAATGCCATCAGCAGAATCGCTGCTTTTTGGGCGCCAGAATATTTATTGGTTGCCATGGCCGTATTCCTTCTACTTGGAATCTATTTGGATTTCTTATAATTTTCAGTATAACATGATTTTTATGACGATATCTATCGACGCACTGGCAAAAACAATTCTTTACCATAAACGTCTGTATTACACTGGTAAGCCAGAAATTTCGGATGAAGAATATGATCTTTTAGAACAACGTTTGCGCACCGAAACGCCAGATCATCCCACTTTAAATATCATCGGAAACCCAAGCTTAGATTCAGGACTTGCCCGAGTTCAACATGCTATTCCCATGTTATCTTTGGATAAAACCTATAAAATTTCTGATTTAGAAGACTGGCTTGACAATCGCTCAGCTGTTGGTTCCCTTAAACTAGATGGCAATAGTCTTTCTTTAATGTATCTGAACGGAAAATTTCAACTTGCCAAGACACGCGGAAACGGTCGCGAAGGAGAGGACGTCACCGCAAAAATTTTCTGGGTCGAAAATATTCCGAAAGTTTTGACTGCCAATTTTACCGGAGAAATTCGCGGCGAGCTCTGTTGCAGTTTTGCAAAATTTACGCAGTTAAGTTTTGAAATGGAAAAAAGGCAGCATCAGAAGCCGGGAAGCCCACGCAATATTGTGGCCGGCATTTTAGGCCGTAAAGAAGATATAGATTTAAGTCAGTATTTTGACTTTTTTGCCTTTGATCTTATTGATGATCAGAGCAAATTTACAGCGGAATGGGAAAAATTCCAGTGGCTGCAAAAACAAAATTTCGCAACTCCCGAGCCTACATTTCTTCAGTCCAAAGAGGACATAAATCTGTATCTTGGTTTTGTTAAAAATCTGCTAACGAATTATAATTACGGACTTGACGGTGCTGTTTTTACTTTTAATGACCTAGAATTACACGAAAAACTTGGCAACACATCCCATCATCCAAGGTATAAAATATCATTTAAATGGCAAGGACAGACGGCCGAGACAGTGATCGAAAAAATATTCTGGTCTACTTCTCGTTTAGGAATAGTAACTCCGGTTGCCGCAATAAAAGCTGTGTATTTAAGCGGCGCTGAAATAACCAATGTTACACTGCATAACGCTGCCCATGTTCAAAGCTATCAATTAAAAGCAGGCGACAAAATCGAAGTCGTTCGTTCCGGTGAAGTGATACCTAAGTTTTTGCGGGTTCTAGAATCAGCAAGCGGAGGCGTTAACTGGCCCACAAAATGCACCGACTGTGGTGAAACGTTGACTTATGACGGTATAAGGCTGATCTGCGGTAATAGTTTAGGTTGTCCGGCGCAGATAAAGGGAAAAATTCAAAATTGGCTACGCTGTGTGGAAGTCGATGACTTAAGTGATAAGCGACTTGGTCCCATGTTAGACCTTGGTATGATCCGCGATGTTTCTGATTTATATAAATTAGCTGTGGAGGACTTTCTAAAACTTCCGTTAACAAAAAAAACCATGGCCGAAAAACTATTTAAAAACATTCAAAAATCTAAATTGATTTCTTTACCTTTCTTTCTGAATGCACTGGGAATTGAAGGTATCGGTTTTACAACGTGGGAAAAAATCCTTGATGCGTTTCCTACTATTGGCGAAATACAAGATCTCACTGTTGACGACTTGATGAAACTTGATGGTCTGGCAGAAAAAAGTGCCGAGGTCGTGGTTGCAGGCCTAAAAGATTCCGCACCTCTAATTCGCAAACTTTTAGATTTAGGTTTTGCTCCTACTTATCTACCGAAAAAGAAAATTCATTCTCAGCTGTCGGGAAAAAGTTTTGTTATAACAGGAACACTCACCAAGCCTCGAGAAGAAATTGCGGAATATATAAAAATTCGCGGCGGAAAAGTTTCAGCTGGGGTAACTAGAGGCACTTTTGCATTGATCACTAACGATGATGACCCGCATTCAAGCAAAGCAAAAAAAGCCGCAGAACTACGCATCCCAATCTGGTCCGAGCTAAAACTATATGAAATGGGTTGACGAGAAACGCCGCAGCCGCTAATTTCAAGTTGAAGTTTTTTTCGTCTGTAGCGTGCGGCTATAGCTCAGTTGGTTAGAGTATCGCCTTGACATGGCGGGGGTCCTCAGTTCGAGTCTGAGTAGCCGCACCATTCCTGATTTATTTTTAAGTCCGAGATTCTAGTAACGTTGCTTAAATTTGCTCACATAGTAGCTGTTTCTAAAAACTTTTGCATCGGTCAGCAAGGAAAATTACCTTGGCACTACAAGGAAGATTTAAAGTTTTTTAAGGAAACCACAGCCAAACATATGGTCATAATGGGGCGAAAAACTTTTGAAAGTATTGGTAAGCCTCTTCCTGGACGACTTAATATCGTCTTATCTCGATCGAAAATGAATGTGCCCGAGATTCGATCCTTTACAGACTTTCCGGCCGCATGTGCGTTTTGTAGCGAACAAAAAAACTGGCCTGAAAAGGTTTTTATAATTGGCGGCGCAACTTTATACGCACAAACTTTGGAGCAGGTGTCGGAAATTTATTTAACAAAAATTTCTCGAGAAATTTCAGGTGATGTTTTTTATCCCGAATTAAATATCAGCAATTTCCAAATTGAGAAAATGAAAACAGTTCAGTGCGAAGACGCATCGTTGGAATTTTTTCATTATGTAAAGGTTTGAGTTGTTTTTCTTAGGTTTTAAATAGTTTAATTAAATTTTTTCAAGGTTATACTGGCATTCGTTCCGCCAAATCCGAACGAATTTGAAATCGCCACCTTGATTCTTTTTTCTTTTGTTTTAGGCGTGTAATCCCAAGGACACAAAGGATCTCGAGTTGTAAAATTTGCCGTTGGTGGAACAACTTGATGATAGATTGCCAAAGCCGTAAAAACAGCTTCGATCCCACCTGCAGCACCAAGGCAGTGGCCGGTTACGCCTTTTGTTGAAGAAATCGAAAGTTTTGACGCATGGACTTTAAAAACAGCACCAATGGCTGCACTTTCACAAGAATCGTTAAGCTCGGTCGAGGTGCCATGGGCGTTGATATAGTCCACATCAGATGGCGATACTTTCGCGCAATTTAACGACGCTTTCATGCAACGCGCGGCCCCTTCTCCTTCTGGAGCTGGCGACGTAATATGATAGGCATCCCCAGACATTCCATACCCAGAAAGTTCGGCGTAAATTTTGGCACCGCGTTTTTTTGCGTGGTCGTACTCTTCTAAAACAAGCATTCCAGACCCTTCACCCATCACAAAACCATCGCGATCGCGATCAAACGGCCGAGAAGCTTCACTTGGGTTATCATTTCTGGTACTTAAAGCCTTCATCACTGCGAAACAGTTAATACCAAGTTTACTAATAGTCGATTCCGTTCCGCCCACCAGCATGGCATCAGCCATTCCAGCTTGAATATAAAGAAAACCTTCACCAACAGCATGGGTCCCACTGGTACATGCTGTCGTAGTGCACATATTTGGCCCGCGCAGATTGAAATTTTTAGAAACAACTCCTGCGGCAATATTTGGGATAGCGTAAGGCAAGAAAAATGGCGAAACACGACGGTAGCCACGTTCGCTTGAATTTAATGCAAGAGTTGCGTCTTCAATATTTTCTAAACCGCCAAGACCAACCCCGATCACACAACCAAATTTTTCTGAAAACTCTTGGTCAGCCTGCACTTCAGCTTCAATACCAGAGTCTTTCATAGCTTGATGTGCGGCACTTGTTGCATACTGCACAAAAGTCGAAGCCCGGCTGGCTTCTTTGGTATCAAGAAGATTTCCTAAGTAAAAATTTTTAACTTCTGCAGCAATTTTTACTGGATAGGGAGTGGTGTCAAAACGTGTAATTAAACCAACACCCGATACTCCTTTTAAACATTGAGCCCACGAGGTTGCAATATCGTTTCCCACCGGCGTTACAATTCCCAAGCCCGTAATCACAACACGTCGTGTCATAGTTATTATTTCCTGTTACAAAAGTCTTTCTAATGCTAAAAACTTAACATCACCGATGAAAAATATCTATTTCAAATTTTATAGTTTCATTTTAATTTTCGGATCGATGAATGCTTCATTATTTTCTGCCACAAAAAAAACCAGAAAAAGACAAGTCGTTATTATCGGAGCCGGCATATCTGGCTTAACCATTGGTCACGAATTGCAAAAAGTTTCTTCTGACTTCGATGTTCAAATTCTCGAAGCAAAAGATCGCTTAGGTGGGCGCACATTTACTGTGGAACGAAAACCATTTGCCGTCGATTTAGGGGCGTCATGGATTCATGGTATAAAAAGAAATCCGCTTTATGCTCTGGCGCAAAAACTTAAACTAAATTTTTTCATAACTGACGATATAAAAAAACCTTTAACTTATCTCGATTCAGACCATATTTTACCGCAAAGAGAACGCAACGAATTAGATTCTGTGTTTGAGAATTTTAAAAATGCGTCAGATGATAATGACAAATTGGGTACAGATATTTCATTGGCAGCGGCTTATCTCAAATTTTTACATCTAAAACATCCTAAGTTTACAGACGTCGATAATAATAAACTGCGTCATATCTTGGTGAGTGAGGTTGAAAATGACTTTGGTACCGAAGCTGAGCATATTTCTTATAAGTATTGGGATTCGGGAATGGATTACGGAAACGTCAACGCCCTACTTAAAGATGGAATGATTTCTTTAGTGGAGCATTTAGCCGCAGGTTCACATGTTGAGTTAAATCAGAAAGTTATTGCTGTCGATTGGCAAAATCCCGATCAGATTATCATAAAAACAAATCAGAAAACCTACATCGCAGACCAAGTTGTGATCACCGCATCCTTAGGTGCTTTGAAAAAAAAACAGATTGAATTTCTTCCGGCCCTTCCAGCTTGGAAAACAGAAGCCATAAATAAAATTGGCTTTGGTCAATTCAGTAAAGTATTTTTGTTTTATAAAACGGCATTTTGGCCCAATAAATATAAGTGGATCGAAAACATCCCGGCAAATCCGCACTCGTGGCCGATGTTTTTAAACCTGCATTATTTTCTAGAAGATGCTGTTCTAGTCGCTCTTCATGTGGGGGAAGAGGCCCGCCGAATCGACGCACTTTCTGACGAACAAATCAAAGACGAAGTTACTTTAAAATTAAAAAAAATATGGGGTTCTAGAGTTACCCGCCCGGTGCGAATTTACAAATCTAATTGGTCGCAAGATCCAGAAAATTACGGGGCTTATTCCTATCCCGCACTCGGCTCTTGCCCAGGTGATTATGATTTGGTAGGTAAAGCAGTAGACGATCGCATTTATTTTGCAGGAGAAGCAACTGATTCGACGATGACTTCTACCGTAAATGCGGCCTATTTATCAGGAATTCGAGTGGCAAAAGCCATTGTAAAATCCCGTGATACGAGACGAGATTAACCAGGAATTGGAAAAGGATTTGAGATGCGAAATTTAGTTTTACTTGCTCTAATTAGCACGGTTGTAACTGCGGACGAAAAAAGAGTTATTGTTCATGGAGGAGACGATCTATCATTTGTACCGAAAATTAACTCAAACCTTGCGGAAGATTTTGTTCCTGCTTTTGGAAAAGTCGATGTCATAGTAACCGGAGGAGGTTTAGGAGGGCTGACTTCAGCTTTTTATTTAACCCAACAAGGCCTTAAAGTTTTGCTTTTGGAAAAGGAGGAAAATCTCGGCGGCCTGGCTGCCGGCACAAAATTGCGCAACGGAGTGAAGTTTGATCGCGGAGCGGCATATTGGACAAATGCCTACGAAGAAGAACTTAATATTTTGCAAGATATTGGTCTTGGGGATTTTAAAAAATATGAAATTCGTGAACCCATAGACAGTTATTTGTGGAATGGAACTTTTTATCCCGGGATATGGGAAAACAATGAAACCATGGATAAACTTCCAAAAAGTTTTGGTCTTTTCAAATTTGAACTTGCAACTTTAGCTAAGGAAAATGCGATTCCAAATCAGCCGATTGAGGAAGCGTCGAATAAACTTTTAGAGCTCGATAGATTTTCTACGGCCGAATGGGTAAAAAGCATTCCTGCCCGGGTTCTCAAGAGAACTCAAGGCACCGACTCAGAAATCAAGCAAGCCGCGGTAAAGATTTTGCAGGAATTTAAGTCCGACAAAAAAGTTTCTGTTCAAGATAAAGCAAACGGCATGAAAGATGTTTTGGATTTTCTGGATTTATATACACGCTCCGCGCTGGGTGGATTAACCGATCAAATATCTGCCGTAGCATTTGCGAATTTTTATTCGTCTGAAATTGAGCCACGTTTTACCAGTCAAATCGGAACGGGGCTTGCGGCACAAAAAATATTGAAGCTCTTAAACGCTCAAAAAAACAACTGGGCTGCGCTTCCGTCTGCGACGGTTGTAAATATTTCCCACAAAAACGACCAAAATTGCCCTGTGCAAACCACTTTTTTGTGGAATAAGAAAAAGCTGCAAACCTGTTCAAAATATGCGGTTTATGCCAGTCAATTGAAATTTGCGCCCAAAATTATCAAAGAGCTGTCCGATTCAGATCCAGAGAAAACAGAAGCCATTGCACGACTTGGCTATTCGCATTACTCTGTTCATATTGTTCATACCAAAGGTCATCCGTTCCGGGAGAGTTATGACACTTGGGTACGTAACAAAAACTACAAATCAGATCACTTTACAGATTTAATTTTAGGGCGCTGGATGGATCTAGGAATTTCTGGTTATGGTGAGTTTAGAGACGGTAGTTGGATCAATGGCCAAAAGGATTACTTTAAAAAATCTATCGAAATAAATGGGAAGGTTGACGATCACGGAATTCTTTCAATCTATCATCCGCTTCCACCGAAATATTTAGAGCAACCATACAATGCTGAAATGGCTACAACTTTAGCGACTCGCGCTTCGGAGAATTTACTCAGTTGGTTTCAACCTCTGACGTCAATTCCTATAGTCATTACTAAAGTCGAAACGAATAGTTGGCCTTTTTCGGTGCATATTCCGGCGCCACATTTTTTTTCTAAAGATGCAAAACTTTTAAGACGAAAAACTGGAAGAATTTATTATGCACATAGTAATATCGGCACGCCGGCTTTTGAAGAGGCGCTGTTTCGAGGGCATTGTGCGGCCTATAATATTTTAAAAATGGCCTCGCCACACTTTAAGAAAAAGGTATGGACACAATGTCCAATCGAATAATTCCACTTCGTAAAATTGACGATAACTGCGTTGCTAGCGACTCAAAAATGCTCATGTACCAGTGCGTACACTCCGCTTTTTTCGCCACGTCGCGCCTTGTTCTCCTCAATTTAACGTAGTGGGATGGAATAGTTAAACAGCTAGATTAACTTATTACCTTTTCAGATTTAAAACCTCTTCAATCATGGTATCTGTCGTAGTAATCGAGCGCGAGTTAGCTTGGAAGCCCCGCTGAGTCATAATCATGTTCACAAACTCGGTGGCGATATCAACGTTTGATTCTTCCAAAGTAGAAGAATAAACCGAACCGCGAGTTCCGGATTGCGCTAGTCCCATTTTTGCAGGGCCTGAATCATTTGTTGCATAGAATGCATTACGTCCTGCCTTTAATAATCCATCTTGATTTTCAAAAGTAGCAAGGCCAATAGCTCCAAGAAGTCTTTGCACACCGTTGGTAAACAAACCTCTAATCGACCCATCTAATTCGACTTTCAAACTTTTAATATTTCCCGACTCGTACCCGTCTTGCGAGTGAAAGTTGGTATTGGATTTTGCAGCAATCGACCGACTAGCATTAAGACCATTTCCTCCATCGGCAAGTCCTTTACCAAAATTTAAATCGAATATCTGGCCCGGCTCGGCGCCGCCGGCAAAATTCGCAACTCCACCAGCGACTTCGTTCGAAACAAGAGATCCCGCACTATTAAATTTTATTTTTCCGGAATTAATGAGTTTGTATTCGGACCCTTCTTCCGGATCTGTTACATCGGCCGAGTCTACCGTCGCATTCCAATTCCATTCAATTCCGTCAGTGGTGTCCATACGTTTAAAAAAAACCGTCATTGGATGACTACGTCCTAAATTATCAAATACGTTTATAGACGTGGAAAAATTTGATGTGGCATCAGGACTTTTTAAATCGAATTCACCTACAATCGGTTTTACTCGTGAATCTAAATTTAAATCCAAAACAACTTTGTTGGTCATTTTAGGCGCGATAGAGTTTGTGTCGATTCTAATATCTTGAATACGTGACGACAGGTTGCCATTTTTAGTCGCCATAAAACCTTGCACGTGTCCTCCGTTTGAATCTCCTAGGTACCCATCTTTATCAAAAACAAATGAACCAACCCGAGTATAAAAAGCACCCGCTGATTCCTGAACTTCCGTGTGCGGGTTGTTGATAATAAAAAATCCCTGACCCTGAACAGCCATATCGGTGAGATTATCCGTAGTCGTCATGCCGCCCTGTGTATGCATCGTTCGCACTGACCGTAAGCGCGCTCCTCGACCTAATTGACCGCCACCACTTGCGGTTGCAAGATCCGAAGACAGCATGTCCTCAAATTCTGCGCGATCACGTTTAAAGCCTTTGGCGTTAGCGTTTGCCAAGTTGTTGGCAATGACTCCCATACCGTCTCCGTTGACTGATAGTCCGGTAACACCCGTGTAAAGCGCCTGTGTAATTGGCATACGTTAAATCTCCGTTTAATTAAATTGGTTACAGATTTAAATTTAGACGAAATTTTTTAGAACGTGTGAATTGTTGTGAAAATTCAAGGATTATGTGTCAAATCACCACGAAATAGGGCCATTCTCGTTCTGCCAAAAAAATGACATCAAGTTTGACCGCTTAATCTTTGACAAAAGAAAACATTAGTTTTTTAAACCAAAGAAACATAAAGTTAATCCATGAAAATAATGGAATACGATCCAAAAGCGATTGAATCAAAGTGGCAAAAATTCTGGCTTGAAAACGCAACGTTCAAAACCATTGAAGATTTTTCAAAACCGAAATACTACGTTCTCGATATGTTTCCCTACCCTTCTGGTGCTGGACTTCACGTGGGTCATCCGGAAGGTTACACAGCTACCGATATTGTGGCGCGCTATAAAAGAATGCGCGGATTTAATGTTTTGCACCCAATGGGATGGGATGCTTTTGGTTTGCCCGCCGAGCAGTATGCATTGGAAACGGGAACCCATCCTAGACTCACAACCGTTAAAAATATAACTCGATTTCGTGAACAAATTCAGGCACTTGGCCTATCTTACGACTGGTCTCGTGAAGTCGACACGACCGATCCTGATTACTACAAATGGACCCAGTGGATTTTTTTACAACTCTATAAAAAAGGCCTAGCTTACGAGTCGCGCGAGCCTGTCAATTGGTGTCCGGCCCTTGGCACAGTACTCGCAAATGAAGAAGTCATCGATGGCAAATCCGAACGCGGCGGCTATCCAGTTATTAAAAAGCCAATGCGCCAATGGGTTTTAAAAATTACTGCCTATGCAGAACGGTTAATAGATGACCTAGATAAAGTCGACTGGCCTGATTCTATTAAAGAGATGCAAAAACATTGGATAGGGAAAAGCACGGGTGCCGATGTTGTTTTCGCTATCGAAAATACTTCCGAGAAATTTTCGGTATTTACAACGCGAGTAGATACTTTATTTGGTGTGACCTTTTGTGTGCTTGCGCCCGAGCATCCATTGATTGAAAAAATGCAAACATTAAAACCTTCCGACGAAGTAGAATTGTATCGCACAGCTGCAAGTAAAAAATCCGAAATGGAACGCGGAGCCGTTTCAAAAGTTAAAACCGGGGTGCGTACAAATTTTCTTGCTATCCATCCCGTAACCGGAAAATCTATTCCGATTTTTATTGCAGATTACGTTTTGGGAAGTTACGGACATGGTGCCATTATGGGGGTTCCGGCCCACGATGAAAGAGATTTGGAGTTTGCGAAAAAATATGATTTAGAAGTGCTTGAAGTTGTGCGCGAAAACAAAATTGTTCATTCGGAATTTTTAAACAACTTGAGTGTTTCCGATGGTCAAACAAAAATGATTGCTTGGCTTGAAGAGAACTGTTGCGGCCAAAAAAAAATAACGTATAAACTGCGCGACTGGCTTTTTTCAAGACAACGCTACTGGGGTGAACCTTTTCCGGTAATGCACGACGAAGATGGCAATGTGCGCTTAGTTGCTGAAAAAGATTTGCCGGTTACACTTCCCGAAGTCGAAAAGTACCAGCCTACAGGTACCGGAGATTCACCTTTGGCCAGTGCTGTAAGTTGGCGTGAAGTTACATTAGACGGGAAAAAATATTTACGCGAAACCAACACCATGCCGAACTGGGCAGGATCTTGCTGGTATTACTTAAGGTTTATTGATCCACAAAACAAACTCAAACCTTGGGATGAAAAAAAAGAACAATATTGGTTGCCGGTTGATCTTTATGTGGGTGGCGCCGAACATGCAGTGCTCCATCTTTTGTATGCAAGATTTTGGCACAAGGTTTTATTTGATTGTGGACTTGTTTCGACGGTCGAGCCTTTTAAAAAGCTAGTCAATCAAGGAATGATTCTCGGCACAAACGGCGAGAAAATGTCAAAAAGCCGGGGTAATGTGGTTAATCCTGATGACGTGATCAGTGAATGGGGTGCCGATTCGTTACGTCTTTACGAAATGTTTATGGGACCCCTAGAAGCCACGAAGCCTTGGAATTCCGTTGCAATTTCCGGAGTCAATCGCTTTATAAAACGCGTCTGGCGGCTTATTGTCAACGAAGAAGGACAGATCGTCGAATTCACAGAAAATGCGCTGCCCTCTATAGAGAAATCTTTGCATCAGACCATAAAAAAAGTCACTGCAGATATTGAACATTTAAGCTTTAATACAGCCATTGCGGCGATGATGGAATTCACGAATATTTGCTATAAAGAGGGCCAACTAACTAAGTCTCAAGCTGCAAAAATTGTGTTGATTTTAAGTCCCTTCGCACCTCATGTTGCAGAAGAACTTTGGGAGAAACTAGGTAAAGGACAAACTTTAGCCTACGCGCCCTGGCCCGAATTTGATGCAACTCTTTGTGCTGAAAATAGCGTTACAATTTCGGTGCAGGTAAACGGAAAACTCCGCGGAACGTTATTGATAGAAGTCGGTGCAAGTGAAGATAACATTACAGATCTTGCCCACAAATTAGAGTCTGTAAAAAAACATTTAGATGGAAAAATAGTTAAAAAGAAAATTTACGTGACTAATAAAATATTAAATTTTGTGGTTTGAGGATTATTCGATGGATTGGTATTTATTTTTAAAATGGCTGCATATTATTGCAATTATTTGTTGGATGGCCGGAATTTTATATTTATACCGATTACTAATCAATCACCGCATTGCAGGAAATTCCCATAAAGAGGTAGATATATTACTGCAAGGCATGGAACGCAGGCTCTACCGATATATAACCTTGCCGGCCATGAAAGTCGCGGTTATCGGCGGCCTTGGAATGGTGGCAATTCAGCACGATATTGGCAAAACCACGTGGTTTATTTTGAAATTTATTTGTGTATTGTTTCTGATTGCGGCGACTATTTACGCAGGAATTCTTACTAAGAAAGCCAATGTCGATGTGACACAGATTCCCACATCTAAAACACTACGAATCCTGAACGAAATCCCAACGGTGTTAATGTTAATCATTGTTGCCCTGGTTGTGTTCAAACCTTTTTGAGTTCTCATGCAAGATCGAAACTTTTCTGCATTTTTAAAAAGCAAATGGACCATTGGAATTCTTATATCTGTCGGTTTGATGGTAGCAATTCTTTTTGCCGCTAAAATACTTCTGCGAAATTTTATCAAACAGCAGTTAGACACAGAACTTAATAAGATTTCCACTAAAATGCAGCAACCGATTACCTTTCAAGACTTTGATTTTGGGCTGGGGAGTATCTCTTTGACAGATCTTGCTGTCGGTGAAGGGCCATTCTTCTCGGTTTCGAAAATTCAGTTTCAATTGGATCTTTTCCCGTGGGGCAAGAATTTTAAAAAACTTACAAATGTCCAAGGCAGTTATTTTTATGTCAAGCTTTCCGCCGAAGAAATTGCGGCATTAAATGTCGGATTAAATTCTCGGTTGTCGCAAAAACTTCACAATCGCTACCCAGCTCAAAGTCAAAGGTTTACAGCCATCAATCGGTTTAAAAACGAAGTTTTAAATCGATATTTTACCTCGGATGCTAGGTTTTTTTTGGGTAATGGAAAAGTAATTTGGCAACGAAAAGTGAACGAACCTATTGCGATTGAAGCCGTTGACTTCGACTTAAAATTAAACCGCGATAGTGATCCCACACTGGAGCTTACTTACAAGTCAAAACAAAGCAATTCAAACAATCATCCATTTAAAATCAGTATAAAATCCCAAAATGAGGCGTTGTCAATAAAATTTTCTGGCAGCCAAATTCCGGAACCTTTTATTAATAACGTACCATGGATAATGCCCTGGCTAAGAGGAGTGCCCTCAGTTGACGGCCATCTTATTTTAACCAATATTGACTCGTCTTCCTATCAATTTAAGACCGAAATCAAAATTGCAGGCTTGTCCTTAGACAACCCGCGACTCAGTTTCGAGCCCGTGGGCCCGTTAAACTTCGATGTGGATTCTGATGGTGTGATTGATTTCAACGACCAGCAATTGCAAGTCGAAAAATTCAATATTTTATTTCATAACCCATCCGGAAATCCGGTTACTTTACAAATGAGTTCCCTGCTAAATATTCGTAAAACCATAGGAGACAACAAAAACTTCGCTTCGAATTTGACACTCGCCCTAACGATGCCTTCGACCGACTGCAGCAGCGTGATACAAACTTTTTCCGAGTCTGTTTTAGGCGATGTGAAAAAATTTAAATTAGAAGGCAAAGTGGATTTTGGAATGAGCTTTCAGTTTAATTTGCACAACCCGGAAGACACAAATTACCGTTTCGACCAATTTAATTTTGATTGTACAATTATTGAAGCCCCGATGAATTTTTCGCAGAAATATCTAGAATCTGCATTTGTACTAGAACGCGCCTCTGACGGTGAAAGAATAAAAGAAATTCATGTGGACCCTAGAGATGCGAACTTCGCCTCTTTTAATTCCATAGCCAAGGTTCTTGTCGACACGGTAGTAGCGTCTGAAGATACCGGATTTTGGGCTCATCATGGCATTGAGGCAGGAGCTTTGGAACAAGCGGTAAAACGCAATTTAAGCGAAGGTCGTTTAGCTGTTGGAGGATCGACAATCACAATGCAAACCGCTCGAAATCTTTTTCTGTCTCGCGATAAAAATTTAACCCGAAAACTCCAGGAAATTTTCCTGTCGTGGTATTTAGAAAAGATTTTAACTAAAAAACGAATTATGGAAATTTACCTAAATATTATTGAATATGGGCCAAATATCTTCGGAATTCAAAATGCCTCTCAGCATTACTTTGATAAACCTGCGGCGATGTTGACTTTAAAACAGTCCGTATTTTTGGCACAACTTTTACCCGCACCTGTGGCCCGTTACCGAAATTTTTGTTTAGCTAAACCGACTGATAATTTTAACTTTCTGATGGAAAATCTCTTAAGTCGGATGCTAAAACTAGGCCGCATATCGTCAGAGTCTTATGTTACCGCTGTAGGATCTCCGTTGAAACTGTCTTTTGGAAACAGGCTGTCAAGTTTCTGTTCGACCCCGTAAAAACTCCATGAGTTTTTTTAAAGCTAGATATCTGTGGCTTAATTTATTTTTGGTTTCAGGTGAAATTTCTGCAAATGTTTGCGAGTATCCTTGTGGAATGAAAAGCGAATCATAGCCGAAACCATTATCACCTTTTTCAGACAATGCAATATGCCCTTCGCATCGGCCTTCGAATAGAAATTCGTTTTTTGTGGCATCGATGAATGTCACCACGGTGGCAAAGTAAGCTTTGCGCTGCTCGGGCTTTTGAAAAGGCTGCAATTCGCGCAAAAGCAGCTCTCGATTGGCCTGGTCCGTTGCATTTTCACCCGAATAGCGCGCCGATATAACTCCTGGGCGCAAATTTAGAGAATAAACACAAAGTCCTGAGTCATCTGCAAGGACACCAGCATTGGTTTTTCGAGCTATTTGGCGGGATTTAATAAAAGAATTTTCTGCAAAGGTCGCACCATTTTCTATCCAATGGACGACATTGCCCAATTCCAAATAGGGTCTAACTTCAAAGGCTTCTGGCAAAATCTCGGAGATTTCCGCAATTTTGTGGTGGTTATTTGTAGCGACATAGATTAATTTTTTAGGCATAGCGTTTACCTTACACGAGATTGTAGCTTATGTTAAATTCCGAACAAATTGAATCACGACTTCGAATTGCGTTTCCTGCTGCAAAAATAAAACTAAGCGATATGACAGGAGGAGGAGATCACTGGCAATTGGTTATCGAAAGCGAACTATTTAAAGGTCAGTCCATGGTAGAACAGCATCAGAGTGTTTATCGGGCTCTGGGTGAATGGATGAAAAAAGAAATCCACGCTTTAGCATTAACCACCAAAGAAATTTTGATTTAACAAGCCGACGTAGCTCAGTTGGTAGAGCAGCTGATTCGTAATTAGCAGGTCGCCGGTTCAATTCCGGCCGTCGGCTCCATAGTTTATCCCTGTTCCCGCTTCGTCATTTCGACCAATCTGTTGCGACGACCTTTCTTACAAACCCTAAATAGAAGTCATTGAGAATTAGTTTGTCAGTTGCAGTTTTAAATTTTGCTTTCATCTGAATTGGGTTGATCTTAACTATCTTTTAACAAAATTACCGTTGATAAATTAAGCACAAACTACTAGTTTCCAACTATAAATTTAGTGTCAGTGTTTGCTTTGATTAGCCCAGGGGAAATATGCATCAGTTTACGATTTACACGTTACTTTTTAGCATATTAAGTATGACATTTGGGTGGAGTTGTAAAGCGCAAGCAGACCCCCACAATATTTCCGCCACTGCAGTGGAAAATATTATTCCGGAACTTTCAAATGAACTCATAAATGAACTTAAGTTTTTTAGCGAAAAGTTAAAAAGCATGATATGGGAAAAAGGCGTTTCGGATTACGCAAAATCAAAACGCTTAAGTTTTTCCGTCGTAGAAGACAAAGTGGCGCGGGCTTTTTTGCTTTGCCTACAAAACAAAGACCAGTTTTCCTCTCATCACAACAGTTTATCAATTTCTAACGATACTCCTTTACCGTCTTCAATAAAATTAAACTCGGAAGTAACAGCTGCGCATAATTTTCTATTGGAAATTGAGCGCCTAGGGCTTGACCATTATCATCAGAAATTAGACGAAGGGAATATCGAATTCCGATCCGACAGGAATCGGTCGAATTATTTTAAACCAACTCGAATCGACAACCTTATTGCATGGCGCATTAAAATCGGAAATCCATATGGCCGCGACACTGCAGTCGTTGTGATTGATGCTTCCGTGATAGAACGGCAGCTAAGCGGCTTTGATAATGAATCAGCAATGTCTCCGCACCTTAAAAAATACGTTGCGCGGCAGCTGACTAAAGATCGCAATGCCGTGGTTTATTCGGCGAAAGGCATCAACCCGTCTGGAGAATTTTCCGGTTGGGATGCCGTATTGTACGACAGTATCAAGATCGATTCCAAGATTTCAGAAACCGTCTATGACGAAATTGGTTACTTCGACTGGATTAGAACTCTGATGACGGCTTATCAAAGCAGAACATCTTGGGATGAATTTAAATTTGCAGCCGTTTTTGCGGGGATAGAATATGGCCTGGTTTTTGGCTTAAGCGTCGGTAACGGAAGAGATCTTGAGTCTTCAGCTACCATTGCAAGTTCTGCTTCAATTATGACCCTAGTTATTGGATGGTATCAAAAGTCTATTCGTAACTTTACTAAGATGAACGAACGAAAAAAGTTTGGTCGGGAATTTATGACCAGTATGATTTTAGGAATGATTACGGGGACTGCGATGGGAGGTAAAGGGGAACCGGGCTCGCCATTTTTTGACCAGGCACTGCATACTTTTGCTTTTGCCTTGGGTAACGCAGCCATTGCCAAAGTAGTGAGTACATTTAGCGATGCGGGATTTGATTTGAATGAACGGATAGGTATGTACGAAGGCAACAACAAAAATGGGAAATTTCTATCGCTTTCAGTTGGTAAAAAAATTCTCTACCCGCGCTACCTATCAGCCGTATTAAAAATCCCTCGTGTTGGAGATGCGCTTGCCCCGGAAATGGGACGTTTGTTTTATATCATGTGTGCGCCTATATTATTCTTGGCAAACCACGTTTATATGAATCAAGTTGAAGTAAAAGCCAAAAACGAGTACGAAAAAGAATTTTCAGACAATGGACAACATTCAGCTGTTGCTATTGAGGCGCTTAACAAGTTGGAAGGTATTCAACGCTATCGGGCTAATTATGTCAAAAATATGCTTCGGGTTTTGCATCTCTATTGGGGGGATTGGTCAGACCCAAAAGATCAAAATATTGCTCAGAAACTTTTTTTATTTTCGCAATCCCAATGTCAGGTTGGTTTTTTTAGGCTTTCGCAGCTTTTCTCTAAGTAATTGCGATTAAAATGAGCCCTACCCCAAATGGCAACAGCGGCAATGATCCCGCCCATTAGCCAAAAAATGATATTTTTAAAGGCATTTTTAAATATGACATCGGTTTTAATACTGGCAAAAATCATCGCGATCAAAACAGTCCAAGCAACCATACTCGATAAATTTCTCTGAATCAAAAGGCGGTATTGCAGGCGGCTAGAACAAATTCCTCGAAAAATAACGTTCGTTAGTATGACTAAAAATGCGCCCGCGAATAAATGCGCAACGACACCTAGATTTTTTTCGGAAAATTCTGAAAACACGAATGCAATCGGAGTCAATTTCAAACTCAACTCACCAATAACAAGAGAGGACAGAACGGTTGCAAAAAAAAACGAGAACAGAAAACGTAATTGAGTCGTCAAGACAGATGGCTCAAGGTCGGAGAGTATAATCTGTTTGACTTGAAGCAAAAGACGTTCTTCGGGCTCTATGATATTAGGCATTTAGACTCCTTCAATTTAGACATTTTTAGTGGTCAATTTGGGCTTTCATCCATCCTAGTCTTTATAATTGGGCTAAGTAACCCTCTAATATACCGAAGATAACGGAAATATGTGACCGCCTGTCACAAATTTCCGAGGGAGTCAGTATATAATGTGTAAGGGAAGGTCTGTCACATTGGCAGACCATTAAACTTAAAAATCGGGAGGAATTATGAGGCGAGTTGTACTAACATTTTTTGCTTTAGCGAGCACATCAGGTTTTGCAGAGATTCAAGAAAGTTTCAACGTGAACCAAGCTTTTCCAACGTTTTCACTTAACTGTGGAATGGCGAAAAAAGACGGAACGTATTTTGCCGTTAACACAGGAAACGAGGAGATTTGTAAAGATTTAGGTGGTTCTTGGTCTGATGTTGCAGAACATGCGGTAAACTAATTTTAAATATAAAGGAAAACAAGTTATGAAAAAAATTTATTCCGTATTAGCAGCAACGATGTTTTCATCAGTTTGTTTAGCTAATGACGTTGTTGAAGGGTTCAAGAAACCAATTGCTTACATGCGTCAAGATTGTGAAGTGAAAGGCAAAAGTGGAAAGTCTTATACTATCGGCACAACTAGCAA
This sequence comes from bacterium, assembly GCA_043757325.1. Classification (GTDB taxonomy): domain Bacteria; phylum Bdellovibrionota_B; class Oligoflexia; order Oligoflexales; family RGVZ01; genus JAYVPO01. Next base: position 7,028 of record JAYVPO010000037.1, on the reverse strand, counting down.
AGACATTTGCAGCAATAACGTAGGTGGTCGTTATATCGAACTTTCCCATTCCAAAGTAGCATCTGGAGCGAAAAGCGGTAAGGCAGATACTTCCCATTAATAGATTTAAGGTATTTACTTTTGGCGCCTTATTTAGGGCGCCTTTTTTTGTGAAAGTTGATTATCTCTTTCTTGAAAAACGAAGTCTTCAAGAGCTCTGATAATTTTAAGATTTAAATCGCAAAACAGTATACATAATCGAAACGGAGTCCGAGCTTGGGGCTGCAATCATAAGACAAGAATCGGGAGCGATTGTCGGAGTGTTGAAAGAAATTGTTCCTATACCGTCACTTCCTGGTCGGATTGCGCGTAATTTAACTGCTACGTTCATTGGAGAGGCACCAACTGCGGGCGGGACAGTTTCAAAAAAATCTACATAAGAATCTGAGGACTGAGCCAAATCTTGAACTAAAGCTGTGTAATCTGCGGTGTCGGAACATGTTCCAGAGTTGTAGCGGACTAGTAAATTCTGACCATCGGCATCAGGTAAACCACTCGAAAGGTTGCCGGCGATTTTTCCAGACCAATAAATAGATGATTCTAAGGTTGGAGGAACAAAAGTTGGCAAGTATCGACTCGAAAATGTCAACGTGCTAGTAGTTCCGGTGATTACGAAATTCTCAATTTTTAATCCCAATCCATCGATATACTTAACTAATGCAGTCCCAAGTGTGCTAGGCGCGGTGCCAGTACTGGATGTGGTTGTGCCGCCGGAAGCTGAAGTCGAAGAAGTTGTATTCACGCCTGTCGTTGATGTTGTACCTCCAGAACTTCCAGTTGTAGAAGTGGAACTAGTTGTTGATGATGTCGTAGTTGTGGTGCCGCCAGTTGCAGAGGTAGAACTCGAGGAATCTCCAGTTGTAGAAGTCGTGCCAACCGTAGTCCCACCTTGATCTGGAATTTTAATACCCTTGGCTATCATCGCAGCAGCCAAACCCGAGTTAATTTGAAATTCGGCCCGTGCATTACCAACATTTTCGAATTGATTTAAAACCGAAATAGCAACTTGACCAACTCTTCTTGGCTGATTAGATGCTGAAGTTCCGCTTGCATTTGCTCCTGACGCTTCGCTCATAAGATACGATTTGCCGACTTTGACTTGAGATTTTAGGTCTTCCATACTGTTCAAATTAAATTGAGTTGCTTTGTCAATTGAGAAGACAGTTTGACCGGCAGAATCGCTTAGGGTAACGCTAATAATAGCCGCCAGTGGAGAAACCTGACAAGAAAACCCAGTTACTTCCTGATCAACCCCAAGGGCTGTCACTTCGACATTTTTCAACCATGTTACTTTAGGATCTCCTTCTTGCGGGCAAGCAATTCCCACAGTCGCTGATACAAAATTACCATGTGAAACATCACCGAGATTTAATCCCATCAATTTTTTGGCACCGGGTTTATTTAACAGCAATAGGAATTTGCTAGTTGAACGCCTATTTTCGCTCACATGCAAAGCTTGCGAATTGCATCCTGCAAGTACGAATATAAAACTTAACCTACTTAATTTTCTCATCACGGGAGAACTCCTGTTTTGTCGTTTTGAATTTTTTCGGTGTACGTTTATAAAACTTGAATCTCGTTGGTCCCGAGAACTCCAATTGCCAATGAGTCAATGTACGTAAGTGATTAATAGTTAAATCTAAACGTGGGAAATTTGGAGTTTAACTTTTACCAAAAGGTCGTTAACTCGGAAAATTTAACGGTATCCGAGCGATTCGTTCGCCTATTTTATATTTGTTGGTATCATTTGCTATTTGCCGAGTGCTGTGTTGTGAAAACCGAGGTAAAAAACCGCAAGTTTATTGAGCTTAAAAATGTAATTTTTGATTTCGACACAGATGCTTGTGTTGCTCCAAAACACATTGATCTTTTCAGCTGTAAAAAACTATTTACTAAGATATTTCAATTAAACTCCGATCGACCCAAGTGTCAGCATAAAAATCAAATCACTTATCGTTTAGAAAACTTTATCGGAGTAATTATGAGTCGTAGTATTTTGGGAATAATAGTTTTACTAAATCTCTTAGGTCGTTGTGACAACCCGAAATCAACTAAAATAAATCGGACAAACGAAACCTTGAACAATAATGCTGCTTCAATTGAACGTCCGAAAGATAACAAGCAGATATCAGGTTTAAACGTTCTTGATGGCAGTTTGCATCCTGGATTGTCTTCTGCTACGACAGAAACAAAATCTACGTCTTCTTCGGAATGTGCAAAAAATCTTACGGAATGGAAGTATGAGTTTACACTGCTGATGAATACTGAACACGAGATTTGTACAAGTGGCCATCCTGGGCAGTTACAGTGTGGCACCTATCAGCAAGAAATTAACGACTTAAAAGATCTTATAAATCAATGTCTTGCTGGCCAAAATCATACAACTTTACCGGGGGTGAGCACATCTACTGCTGGTAGTGGATCAACTAGTGCTACGAAGCATACTTGCGATCCTGCATGGATAAAACTCCCAGACGGTTCGTTTTCGGACGGCTGTGGAGGATTTCGCCCTGCGGCAAATTCCCCCGGAACAAGTACGGACGGAAGTTCAAGTGGCGGAGTTACGAGTTCATCGGCGAACACAACGGGATCTGAATCGACCGGTTCAGAAAGTTCCGGCGGCATAAGTTCAACGAGCTTTGGTGTAAAAGCACCTCCACTTTCGAGTACTGGCGGGACTGGCCAAGACCCAGTAAATTCATCTACGAGTTCCACGAACTCGACTGGGGGAATTAGTAGTACAAATGGCGATACGGGTGGAACAACATCAACAACAACTATAGGCTTCGACCCTTATCCGACAGGGGTTCACTGCGCGGGAAATTTACATTATATCTATTCGCAGAGGCTGACAAAATACTACATAGCTGAAGTTAACGTTCTTCGTCTGTGTCCAAAAGACGAACACTGTCTGAAGCTGCCGGATGAAAGCATCGCTTCTTGTCCAGTGACGCAAAAGTGCAAAGAAGCAATCGTTGCGTGCCGCGGTCAATATCAATAATTCGATCTCATAGATTTTCAGGTTGATTCGATTTCGATCATTTTTGCCTAAAAATCAAATGAAAAATATCATTTTTGATCTCTAGATTATCAATTCTGAATTTAAAACTTTAACCTAAATGATGTACGCGTCTTTATTCCCGGTATTCAACGAACTCAGATCAAAGCAATAGCCCCTTTATCAATTCCTTCGTAACAAATAATTCGAATTTTCTCTGCCGTATTTTCTTCCCGTTTAATTACCCGTGCAATCTCCCGTGAAATACACTCAACACTGGTCTCTTGCTCCACCAAAAAAATTCTATTAGCCGGCAAAATTCCTTCGTAATATCCTAAGTTTCCACGGAAAGCCAAAGTCACCTGACCATCCGTATTTCCGCGCCGACCTAGTTCCGGCAAATGCTCAATGCCCGCCTTTACCTGCTGCCTCGTCGCAATGTGCACATTCGACCCAAAAATATCGCGCACAATATAGTGTTCCAAATCCGGCCGGCGTTCTTCGCCAACATAAATTTCAATACGACTGCGGTGACCATGAAATAACCGCTGACATAGCCCATTGTGCCCACTAATCCCATGGGTGTAACGGTAGCTTGCCTCAGTGGCAGTAGTAGCTTCCTCACGCAGTTTAACCGATAAATTATGCAACTGCGCGTCAAGTCTATGACGCAGTATTCTAGAAAATTCCTGTTCGATAATATTCGTCTTTAGAGCGACACAGCGAATGGGAAAAACTGCATTTTTTGGGCACACGTAAGACCATAAAACCTCATCTCCGGCCCGGGATTTGCTGCGTAGTTTCCAATGTTCTAAACCTTCGGCTTCGCTGTACTGAACACTTTGCGAACCTACAGGCACGATAGTTGTGTGATCAAAACTGCTTGCCAAAATTTGTTTGATCATCGCTTTTAAAGGGCTAAAATCATACACAAAGCCATTATTATCAAGCGGCCCTGTTAAAAAAACATCCACAAACCATGTTTGCCCAATGATTCCCAGAGTCGGATCAAAAAGGGCGCAGTCTATTTTTGCGACATCTTTAATAAATAAAGTACCAACACTCTGAGATGTCTCTATTTGAAAATCCATATCTGAAAACTCGGTTTGACTCATAACGCTTATACTTTATCATTATAGTTAATTATCAAATTAAAAAAATTGGTTTGCAGCATTTATTCTTTCGTTTGAAGACCGTAAGCTTTATCATAGCTCACTCGAGTTTTCAATCATTTGATAGGATACCTTCTTTATGAACCCTGCTGTTCGCGTTCGCATTGCACCCTCACCTACTGGAGATCCACATGTTGGCACAGCTTATGTGGCACTTTTTAACTACGTTTTTGCGCACAAAAATAACGGCAAGTTTATCCTGCGGATTGAAGACACTGATCAAGTTCGAGCGAAAGCATCAAGCGAACAGCTTATTATTGAAACTTTAAAGTGGACCGGATTGTCTTGGGATGAAGGTCCAGATGTGGGCGGACCTTATGGTCCCTATCGACAATCAGAACGCACTACTATCTACCGTTCCCACGCGGAAATTTTGCTTGAAACCGGTCATGCATACAGGTGCTTTTGCAGTCACGATCGACTGGACGAATTGCGCCGACAACAAAGACTTGCGGGCAAGCCAACTGGCTACGACCGATTTTGTCGATCGCTAACTCAAGATGAAGTTCACGCAAAGATGCAAGAAACGGCGAGTCATGTTGTTCGTTTAAAAATGCCTGTCGACGGCACGACCATATTTACAGATGGTCTGCGCGGCAAATTAGAATTCGAAAACGGCCGGCTTGACGATCAAGTTTTACTTAAAGGCGACGGTTATCCAACTTATCATTTGGCCAATGTGGTAGACGACCACTTAATGAAAATATCACACGTGATTCGAGCGGAAGAATGGATTGCTTCAACGCCAAAGCATGTTATTTTGTACGAGGCTTTTGGGTGGGACAAACCGGAATTTATTCACTTACCGCTATTACGAAATGCAGACAAAAGCAAAATCTCCAAACGGAAAAACCCTGTTTCATTGCATTATTACCGGCGTTCTGGAATACTGCCGACGGCATTAGTAAACTTCTTGGCACTTATGGGCTGGAGTTTTGGCAATGATGTTGAAATTTACTCCTTGGAACAAATGATTGAAAAGTTTGACTTTAAAGATGTCCATCTCGGTGGTCCTGTGTTTGATTTGGTAAAACTTACTTGGCTTAACCAAAATTACATCCACAAGATGAGCGACGATGAATTTGTGCATCACCTGCGCGAAGAAGTTTTTTCAGCTAAATATCTAAAGGCTTTAAAGCCTTTGGTTTTAGAACGCATGGCTAAGTTTGATGAATTTGTAGATCACAATGCCTTCTTTTTTTCGGGCGCCTTGAATTACAAAGATTTAAGCTTTTTACCTGCGGGAAAAACAGCAGATGAAATAAAATTAGTATTTGAAGAGCTGGTAGAACTCCTTGATGAACTGTACGAGTGGAATGCCGGAAAAATGAAAGACCTTGTGGAAATTCACAAAACCAAAGTTAACTGGAAACCCAAAGATTATTTTATGACGTTACGTTTTGTTGCGACTGGTCGTAAAGATTCACCACCGTTATTTGAAACATTGGAATTAATTGGCAGAGAGATTGTCAGATTCAGGATTCGTGATTTTCTAGTACACTTAAAATCTCATACAACGTTTGAAAAAAAGGCTCACTAGACAGGAATCCTTCCTTCGCACTGATTCTCCGGATCAAAGCTGTAGTGGTCGGAGATTTTTAATTTATCACAAAGCCCACGCCTGGCGTTAAGGCCTTTTTGTAGACCGAAAAACTTATTTCTCTAGCGCGACTTGGGATCTAACTTTGGAAAAACTAACCACGTTAGTTCCTTGCGATTGCATGCCTTTTTCTGGTCGGGACGAGCAAACTGTATTGTCAAAAACTGCTCGCGAACGAATTGCGTATTTGCAATCCACCGACAAATTAATTCGTACTTATTTGCAAAGTTTACCAGTTGAAGATTATGCTTTTTAAAAAAACGTTAACACCGGCGACTTGATTCAAAAACTTTAAATCACCGAGTAGCAATGCCTAAATGTTTAGCGCCATATCGATAGCTGCTGCTGCGTGAATATGGGTCGTATCGAGAATTGGCGTAGTCAGATCTTTTTGTTGAACGAGCATTCCAATTTCTGTACAACCAAGGATCACTGCTTCCGCACCATTTTTAGCAAGACGATCTATAATTTCTAAATAATGGTTTCGAGACTCATCTAAAATCGTCCCTTTTACAAGTTGCTCAAAAATGATCTCGTGGACGATTGTTTGTTCTGAATATGACGGTACAGCAGTTTCGATTTTATATTCTGCTAATTTTTGCTGATAAAATCCATCTTGCATGGTAAATCGGGTACCTAGTAAACCCACTTTTTTAAATCCCTGCTTTTGAATTTCTCGAGCTGTGACATCGATGATATGAAGAATTGGGATGGTGATATATTTCTGGATGGCATCAGCGACTTTATGCATCGTATTGCTACCAATTAAAATAAAATTGGCTCCGGCGTTTTGTGCCGCGAGTGCATGCTGGCCCAGAAGCCTGCCAGCTTCTTTCCAATTCCCGGATTTTTGTAAAAGCACAATTTCTTCCAGATTAAGGCTAATAAAAACCATTTTGGCCGAATTGTGCCCGCCTAGTCGCTCTTTAATTCCATTGTTTATTAACTGGTAATAAATGGCACTCGATTCCCAACTTATTCCACCCAACAATCCAATAGTTTTCACAATTTACACCTTAAAACTTGAGTAATTTTATAAAACCATACGTTACATTAGTAGATACCGAATGAAAACGGCTTATTCGGATGACATATTAATCATCGGAACTTTTCGGCATCGGAACTTTTTGGCACGGGGACTTCTCGGCACGGAGCTAAACTTCTCGGCACGGAGCTAAACTTCTCGGCACGGAGCTAAACTTCTCGGCACGGAGCTAAA
>JAYVPO010000036.1:0-2496 GCA_043757325.1 bacterium | reverse complement strand
TTCGCCTTTTCAATGGTGGCCCTTTCTTGAGCGTGCAATACGATCTTGTGCTGTTGCCATCTCTTTCCAAATGGCAGTGTTCTGGTTTGATCATCATCACGAAGCGTGACCCCAAAGAGCTTTAGGTGCTTTACTACCGTCTGTCTGGAGGAAAAAGTCAGGGCTGCAATTTGCTTCACGGAAAGCCCTTCACCCACATATTTGGTACGGAGGAAACCTTCCTGCTTTACCAGCGGAAGATACTGAATGCTCGAAATCATTTGGATTTTTGTGGAGGAAAAGTCTAAAGTCTTGTCGGTGGAGAGCTCCACCAATTTACACATTTTGATACTGCCGTTGTTTACTTCTTTGGGCACCCAAAGCGTGAGCTTCAAAACAACTTTGGGTAGCTCTCGTGAGTCGCCTATCCGGGGACCAGAATTCAGTTCATAACAATTCCAGTGGCACCAAACTATACTAATGTGGAATATAAATTTTGAAAAACTTGTGTTGATTGCCGGTAATCTTGGCGGAATAGCTATTGAAACCGGAACGTGCCGTGGAAATGGCGCTAAGGCTTTGGCGAAACACTTTTCCCGCGTAATCACAATTGAGCTGAGCGAGGCTCTTTCAAACATTGCAAAAGATAAGCTCTCAGGCGGCGAGTTCGCGCATATAGAGTTCGTGACCGGAGACTCTAGCTTAGAATTGCCACGCGTCCTTAGTTCTTTGCCTGAACAGGAAACCGTTTTCTTATTTCTTGATGCGCATTGGAGCGGGGATAAGTCAGTGCAGTGGGCAGATTCTGGCTGGAAGGGATATGGACTTGATACTGCGCATAGAGGACCAAAGGGTTGCGCGCCATCAAGTTCCCAACAATGTCCTTTGGTCGAGGAGCTGGTCGCCATTATGAAGTGTTGCCGAGGGAGCGCATTTGTTCTGATAGACGACATGAAGAATATCCCGCCTTCCGGAGCAGGCCTTCGAAATCACACCTTTCCCGGCGAAGATTGGTCTCATCTTTCCTTCGAGCTTCTGCTCAAGATCGTGGATGAACGTCTAGTGAAATTCCACAAGCTCGAACAGCCAGAGCAATTGTTATTAGAAATGCGTCCATTGGCGACTCTGGCCGGAAACAGCCTAAAACCTGACTGATCCACGCCCAAATGCGTTCAATATTTCTAACTCAGTCGCCGTTTACTTTTAGATTTTTTGTCTCCTGCGTTTAAGGTTTGTTTTTTTCGCACTTTATGGCTTCGTTTTATTTTGCGATTGGAAAACACTTTTGTACTTTTAGTTAAATACATTACCTTTTTAGGACCTCCTGACTGCTCTAATCGCTTCTCGTTTTTTTGAATCCAAGATCTATAAGCTGGCACCTTAGTGTATACAACTTTATGAGCGCAATCATCTGGAGAGCCATTAGGAAAGCCTCGATTTGTTATACCGGCTAAAACAATTTTACCTCCTTTATTTAAATAGGCGGGCCCTCCTGAATCCCCATGACAAGCTCCTCGCCCACGAGTTTGATCTAGAATCATTTCGCTCTTTCCAGCGCGACGATTTTCTACCCTTACGTTCGCACGCCGTAAAATCCCCGCGCCAGATTTATTTTGGGCATTAGATATTCCGTATCCTGCTAAAATTACTTTCGATCCATTACGTATGTCTGAATCACTTTTTATTGAGGAGACTTTTTTATATCCGCTTGGAATTTTTCCTTTAAACTTAATCAAAGCGATATCCCCTTGATCCATTCCCTTCCCCGCGTGGCTGCGCCATTTTGAATTTACGATGATTGCCTCAGCTGGTTGGTGAATAGCCGTGGAAGAATGCAAATTTCGTCCAAATATCAATTCCGGCTCGATTCCATTATTTTGAATGCAATGGGCAGCCGTAAGTGCAATATTTTTTTTTATTAAGGTGCCGGTGCATAGCGAACCCGACTTGTGATCTGCCGAAGGACTAAATATTCCTACGGTGGACTTTCTAATCGGATCAATCGAATCGACTTCTTGGCCGCCTACTATATAGTTTTTCGCTTGGGAGGGCTGCGCGAACAAGCCTAAAACTGGAATGCTTAGAATCATTAATACTTTCATTTCAAACTCCTTTGTTATGCACAGGGAGTAAGCAATTTCGGCGAGTCATTAAAAGCCGCGGATGCCCAAAAGGTTGTGGCAAAAAAGTGAGCATGACTGATATTCGAATGTTACTGGTTCGAAAATAGGTCGGTAAAGCGTCGGTTCCGGCCCGTATAAGGCGAATAAAGAATGGTGGCAGCTTTCATATTCACCAAAAAAGTGGAGAAAGCCATTCAATGTCTTTTACAACTAAAATTGGATTGGTACTAGTTTTGAGTCTCCGTCAACTTTCGGGTCCTTAAAATTAGAATCAGCCAAGTGTTTTTCCATGCAAGCTAAGTCTAATACCCTGCCTCTCATTCCAGAAAAGGCCGTGCAATCACGGTATTGCTCTGCCATCGACCACATCATAAAACTTGCTCGTCCAAAAGGA
>JAYVPO010000035.1:0-33026 GCA_043757325.1 bacterium | reverse complement strand
CAGGAAACAGGAAACAGGAAACAGGAAACAGGAAACAGGAAACAGGAAACAGGAAACAGGAAACAGGAAACAGGAAACAGGAAACAGGAAACATGCGGGATGACGCGACTTTTGTCCAAACCTTAATTGCTTAAATTATCATTTTTTTATCCGCTTCGACTTCGCATCGCAGAATCTTTTTAATTTTACAAATTTTCTGCACTGTGATTTTTAAAATCTATCAAAGACACTGAAAGACATTCGTCGGCGATCTATTGTGAAATACGAGAAAATATTAGACGATGTTCTTTGAATTTTCTCGCGAAAATGATGCGGAATTCTTTCCAAATTTCGTGGGCCATTTATTTAGAGGAAGATTTGTGTTAAATCGTTTTAGAAGTTACCAATTATCTGTCAAATTTTGCCGCAATTTACAAATTTGTGATTTGCCGGCACATTTGCGTGACCAACTTAAAAGAGCGTCTGCCAGCATCTGTTTAAATCTCGCAGAAGGTTTTGGACGACTAAGCCCCGGCGATCGAGTAAGATTTTATAAGATTGCATTTGGTAGTATTCGCGAAATTCAAGCGATTTTTGATATAGGAAATTTCTCCGAGATACAATCAAAAGAGTTAGATTATTTGGCTGCAAGTGTTTACAAATTAATACAGAATTCGCGATAATCCGGGCATTTCTGCCAAACTGATTCCTGATCTCTGTTTCCTGATCTCTGTTTCCTGATCTCTGCCCCACTGTTCCCTGCCCCAACAAATCCTTAACCCATTTCAAAATCAGTAACATTATTTCAATGTTCTTCCCGACTCCAAACTCGAAGCCGACTGGATCATTTCAGGATGCCACCTCAACCTAATTTTCACAAAATTATAATTCGGATCAGATTTTGTATTATTCAAAATCGTTCCAAGCGGCATTTTTCTTTGTCCATCAATATCCGTTGATTCGAAATCGATTTTCGCACGATCTCCCTTTTTCGAAGTCGCCTCGCGAGACAAAGTCTTCTCACGACCCTTGGCCTTTTTCGCAGCCCCAAAAGCCACCTGCGAAAAAAACGCTATAAGTACTAATAAAATTTTCATCATTCAAATCTCCCTAGAAATCTTATCGGTATTTTCCCGTTTTTTCTAAAGTCATGTACAATTAAACATAGCGCCCTACCTTCATCATAAAGGCCCAAAATGATTAAAACAATCCTTACCCTTTCCATTTTTCTAGCCCACACTCTTGCGGCAAACCCGTGGATTCTACTCAACGATGTTCCAACTCGGCTAAAAACCGACCCTTTCGAACATTATATTGCTTACATCTCCACGGAATCGCATCTCAAAGTTCTAAAACTTAAAACTGCCGAAGTTTTGACAATTTCCAAAGCAACTGTCGGCCAATCATTCTTTTGGTCGCCTGAAGGTTCAAGACTATTCTACCGCGAATTAAGCATCAAAAATAACCAAACTTACTCGCAAATATTTGCCTTTGATATGGCTTTGCAAAAAAGTATTTCTATCGATTCGGCTCCGGCTGCTTCAGGAATTCCAACATTTGACCCTCGCGATCAAAAATTTTCGGTTTTTTTTCCCGATCAAATCAAAACATTCGCCCTAAATTTCCCAGGCGACAGACTCGCCACATGGCAAGTTTTAGCCAAAAATCAATCGGGTAAGTTTATTGCAACAACAGGAGCTATTTTAAAAACTTCTGTCTACGGCCTAGATCTAACCAAACTCGAAGACGACCATTCTGGAATTGAAAGTTTCAAAATTTCCCCGGACGGAAGTTTGATTACTTGGGCTACAAATTCTCAAAAAATTTACTATGCGGATTTTGAATCGCCGCCCCAGTTTTTAGATTTTGGACGCGATCCATCTTGGCATCCTTTTCGCAAAGAAATTTTGTATTCTGGCGCAAGACGTATCGGGCGAATCACCAGCAACTACAATTTAAAAACTTCAGATTTAAATCACCAGTCAAAATTTATAACAAATTCTTCGACCACCAACGAACGTTGGCCCCAGTGGACTCACGATGGACAAGAAATAATTTATTCTGCCGAGAATTCCGAAAATATCTTTAAAATTATTCTTTAGTATTAGCCGCTAAAATTCGTTATCCTAAATGCTTATTAATGTGAGCTATTTATGAATTTAACGCCTCAAGAAGTCATCATCTTAAAACGCGATGGCAAAGAAATTTCCTACGAAATATTGCAAAACTTTTTTACGCAGTATCTCAATCACGAAATTAAAGACTATCAAGTCAGTGCGTTTTTGATGGCGGCTTTTTTAAAGGGCCTAAACACCAAAGAAACCGCGGCTTTGACCCGGGTTATGATCGAATCGGGATCAATTTTGACGTGGCCTGTGGAAAAAAAATTGCTCGTTGATAAACACAGCACCGGCGGAGTTGGAGACAAGACGTCTTTGATAATTCTTCCTTTGTGCGCCCTGGAAAATGTTTACGTTCCAATGATGGCTGGGCGCGGTTTGGGATTTACCGGCGGTACCATTGACAAATTAGAATCCATTCCAGGTATGAATTGTTTTCTTGAAATCGAAAAAGCTCAGTCTGTCCTGCGCACCCATGGTGGCGTTTTTATGGCACAGACAAAGTCTGTTGCAACACTCGATGGGGAATTGTATGCGCTGCGCGACGTAACCGGAACCGTCGAATCTATTCCGCTTATCACTGCTTCGATTTTGTCAAAAAAAGTCGCCGAAGGAATTAAGCACTTAGTAATGGATATTAAATTTGGTTCCGGGGCTTTTATGAAAACTCTGTCAGACGCAAGAAGTTTGGCACATTCCATAAAAAACACAGGTGAAGCTTTGGGCCTACAGGTGCGCTGCTGCCTTACGGACATGAATAGTGTTTTAGGAACGCACGCTGGCAATGCTTTGGAAATTTTGGAAGTGCTGGAATTGCTGCAAGGGCGTGGCCCGTTAGATACTCGCAATTTATCGATTGAGTTAGCGGCTCATATGATTTCTATGGCGAAAGAAATCACCGAAACCAGTGAATTGAAAAAACGCCTAGGAGGTTATTTAGATTCTGGCGCCGCCCAGCAAAAATTTAAGGATATAATAACGGCGCAAGGGGGAAGTTTTGAGGAATTTTCGGCACACCAAAAAGCTTCAGAAATTACCACAACCAAAATTCCCAGTCTTTGCGGTGGAAATATTCAACGGGTAAATGTAGAAAAACTGGGTCAAATTATTGTTCGACTTGGTGGAGGACGTTTAAATCGCGAACAAAAAGTAGATTTTGCGGTTGGTTTTTCGAATATTAAAGCTCTAGGAGATCATTTGGAAAAAGAAGACGAACTATTGACTTTGCACGCACGCAAAAATCATAACGTCGAGCTTTTCACCAAAGAAATTCAAGAATGTTTTGTATTAGGTGAAGACAAAAAAAATCGGCCACCGTTAGTGGCCGAAATTCTCTAGAGACCGTCAATGTTTCTTATCAGAAAGTCGCTTCAACTCTTCCATAAGATTGTTGATTTTTTCGAGGCTTGATTTAATCCGCACTAGTCTCTCTGCGAAAGTCCCATCTTGCTTAAACTGAAAACCTGATTTCTCACCAGACACACTTTTGCCAGCGTGCGAAAGGTACAATGGCTTGCGACTGCGCGCTAGATCCACTTGCGTCTGCTTTGTTTTACGAAAATGTGTTAAATCCACAACTTTTGCCGGAACGTTACTATTTATATTATCCGAATCCATAATCACATACTCCCACTTCAACGTTAAGATTTACGACAGCTAAGCTAAAGTCACAAATTAATTTTTAATCCGATAAGACTTCAGGACCGACTCGTTAGCTTTCAATCGATCAGAACGCATCCGTTCTAAGCGCTCGTTATTTTTCTTGATAACATCCAGAAAAGTTTCAGAATTTCCACCAACAACGGTTGTTGGTAACTTTGCTTTCACAGAAGCTTCTGTAGTCTTTCCAAAGAGAGAAACCACTTCGCCTTTGCCGATATTCGCTTTATTATCCATTTTTTACCCCATCCACGTTTTGAACCAACGACCACTCATTCTAACTTAATGATGAGCAAACATCGTGCCAAAAAAAGGCTGTGAAAAAACGGTGGAATAGGAGCTTGAAGGCTGGGTGTCTGCGAGTAATGAGCGAGTAATGAGCCGATAGTCAGCACGGAGCAAGACTTAACTATCTGAAAAGACTTAATATTTTTAAATGTCTAAAAAATCCGGTGAATCTCACGATTTTAAACAGCTGTCTAAAAGTTGGTCAGAAATTTAGCTGGCTTGCTTTTGCTTAGGGGCATTACGTTCCAGGTACTCTTCGAGGATTTTGCGATGGCGATCGCTAAACTTCAAAAATTGCACACCCATGCCCGGTATGACTTCTTTTCTTTCCGCTATAAAAGGCTGCACCCAAATAACCTGACCTTCGGTACTTAACGTCTCTTTGCTATCTGGGATAGTAAAAGTTAGTTGTAATTTAGCACCTTGATCAAGGGGGCTTTTGGTCTGAATAAAAACGCCACCGGTACCCAAGTCACGACAAAAATCAAATAGGTAATGCCCGTCCGCCTTGTAATCCACAAGCAATTGAATGGGCACCCGATGCGCATCGCGTAAATCCTCCACCGACTGGCGGCTTGTCTTAGGCTCGAATGTTCCAAGATTAGCCTCAACGATTTTTTTGCTTTTTTTCTCGACTTTTGATTTGCGAATTTTGCTGTCTGTCATACTTCTTCCTTCAATCGTGCGGTTTTAAATAAAAATTAATAGTGGCCATATTTTTTGTAGTAGCGCGTCAGCACTCGCACCCCGTCATTATGTTCACGCAAAGTTTTTGAAAACTGATGGTGACCTTCACTCTGTGGCTTTAGTACATAATAATAGTATCCCAAATCAGAAGGCCTAAGAACAGCCTCCAGCGAAGAAATCGACACAGATCCGATGGGAGTAGGGGGTAAGCCTTTATGAAGGCGGGTGTTATAGATGTTTTTTAAGTTTTTCAAATCTCGGGTGTGAATTTTGCCCGCATAGTTAACAATTCCATAGATCACCGCAGCGTCAATCCCAAGCGCATCGCCACGATTAAGCCGTCTCCAGATAACTTCAGACACCAGACTTTTTTCGTCGATGAATTTTGTTTCCATCTCGATGAGCGAGGCAAAAGTTACCGCCTGCAATAGGTTGAGTTTTTTGAGTTGAATTTGGGATTCATAATCGCGAGGCAGAGATTCAAAAAACTTTTTCACCGAAATTGTGAAGAAATCCTTGGCGGAAATTTTTTTATAAAAAGAATAAGTCGACGGATAAATAAAACCTTCCAGTGAAATTGAAGGAACTTTTAATACCGCCAAAAACTTAGGGTCATGACTTAATTGCAAGATTTCTTCAATTGTCCCCAAGCCATGCGCTTGCATACGCGCCGCAATTTGCTTTAATTGAAATCCTTCCGGAATGGAAAACTGCACGATGACCGGCTGATAAACCTCTCCTTTGATCAACTTCTCGCTAAGACTTTTTGGAGTTACGGCCTCCGAGTCAAATTGATACGTACCGGCTTGAAATTTGCGAAAATCATCCAAAAAACGCACATGCATTCGGTACAAAAAAGCCGACGAAACAAGCCCGTCCTCAGCTAAACTATGGGCTAATTCGCGTAACGAAGTGCCTTTTTTAAATTCAAACGTTTGTCCGGCCTTTGAAAGAACCATAGAGCGCTCGTTCCAGGCCTCTAGTCCAAAATAAGCCCCACCGATACCTAGGGCGGTCAAAATTAATCCCAAAGAAAAGGCTGTAACAGTTGATCGTTTATCGCTATACATAGTTCCACTAGTTTAACATGTTATGTCTAAAGTCTCAAAAAGTTGATCTCATGCAAAAGACAAAATCTTCGCAGCGTCTGCACTATATCATACCGTGGCGTTCCCGCCCGGAGCTTTATAACAGATTAGATAGATTAGAAAAAACTATAGAATACACCTTTAAAGACAAAAAACTTTTGTACCAGGCTTTCACCCACAGCTCCATGGTCAAAAAGGTTGCAAAAGCATCAGACATGACTTCCGAAGAAACGTCTTCCTTTGAGCGCCTGGAATTTTTGGGAGATGCGGTTTTAAATTTGGTGGTGGCGCATTTTGTTTTTAAGCAAATCCCCTTGGACAGCGAAGGCGAACTTTCGAAGTTGCGGTCCTTAATTGTAAATGAAGCCCAACTTGCGCGCGTTGCAAAAGATTTAAATTTAGGGAAATTTCTGGTGCTAGGAGACAGCGAACTTTCAAGTTTGGGGCACAAAAAGCTGCGCATTCTTGCGGATTGTCTCGAGGCATTAATTGGAGCCCTGTTCGAAGACGGCGGCTTTGCAGTGGCAAGCGCTTTTTTGCTGCGCGAGTTTGATTTTGCAAAAGTTGATTTTTCGGTGATTAAAGAGACTTGGAATAAAGATTACAAGTCGCTTTTACAAGAACATTTGCAGGCAACCAAAAAAGGCCCTCCAGTCTACGAGCTTATATCAACAAAAGGCGTTGGCGAAAATCAAGTTTTCAAAATTGGAGTTTTTTTTGAAAACCAGAAAATTGCAGAAGCTCAAGGCGTTTCTAAAAAGATCGCTTCGCAGAAAGCCGCATTAAAGGCGTGGACATTAGTGAATCAGAAGACAATTGGCAAATCACCCGGAAAAATGAAAAAAGAGAAAAACATATGATTTATGGAACTGTAGCTTTAGTCGGCAGGCCCAATGTTGGCAAGAGCACCTTATTTAACTGTTTGACCCAGTCGCAACGCGCGATTGTAAGTGATTTCCCGGGCCTGACCCGCGATAGAATTTACGGGTTTGCGGCGTTTGATTCGACCGCCGATGAAGATGCCCCAGACGATGGATTTATTTTAGTGGATACGGGAGGTTTTGAAACTGCAAACTATAGCTTTCAACCTTTGCCGCATCATGTGGTATGGAAGCAAACACTTTTGGCCATTCAAGAATCGGATTTGGTAGTATTTGTTTTAGATGGTCGCGAAGGCTTACATTTATATGATCAAGATATATTAAAAAGTCTCAAGAAACTTACCAAGCCAATTATTTTTGTCGTAAATAAACTAGACGGCAGAGCTGACGAAGTGGTGTGCGCCGAATTTTTTGGTTTGGGAATCACAGAATTTCTGACGACAACTGCGGCTCAAAATGGCGGCATCGACGATTTGCGAGAAAACATTCACACAGAATTGGCAAAAACAACCAAGGCTGTGAAAACTCCCGCAAAAGCCCAAGCCCGAATTGCTATTGTAGGCAAGCCTAACGCCGGAAAATCCAGTTTACTTAATCGTTTGGTTGGCGAAGAGAGATCACTTGTTAGTGAAATTGCCGGGACAACGCGCGATACGGTTGATGCCGAGTTAACTTACAACGGAATGGTTTTCAGATTTGTGGACACCGCAGGAGTCCGCAGAAAATCTAAGATCAACGAGCTGATTGAATCTCTAAGTGTTTTGAGAAGTATTCGAGCAATTGAAGATTGCGACGTGGTGGTTGCGGTGATTGATGCCACCGAAAAACTTAGTGATCAAGATTCGCGGCTGGTAGAAATGGCTGTGGATTTTGGCAAGCCGGTTTTAATTGTGATGAATAAATGGGATTTGGTCGAAGACAAAACCAGCCAATCGGCTCATATTGAAGCCGAAGAAATAAGATTGCGGTTGAAACTGACTAAATATATTCCGATACTTTTTATTTCGTGCAAAAACAACCAGCGCGTGCATAAAGTTACGGAGATCTGCCTGGAATTGTATCAGGCTGCGCAAAAGCGAGTGACTACGAGCAAGTTAAATGCGGCATTGGAAAGTATTGTTGCCGAGCATACGCCCACTTTGATTCACGGCCATTCAAAAAGAATTCGTTTTTATTTTGCGACTCAGATTCGCGTTGCGCCTCCAACTATGGTTGTATTTTGCAACGTGGCTGATGAAATTCAGGAGAGTTATAAACGATTTATGCACAAGAGATTTCGTGAGATATTGGAGTTTGGGCCGATACCTATTAGGTTGATTTTCCGAAGCAAAAAAGACCAAGCTGCGAGGGAGTGAGTTAGACTAACAATGCATTTTTTCGTTAGTAAAATCTCGTTCTCGGTAGAATCCCCGTCTCAAAACCTTGGCCGGGACTTACATTCTCTAGTAGAAAAAATTCGCGCGCGGTTTCGGGTTGCGGTCACGGCTTTTCCTTCGCATGCGGAAGTCGCTATTGCGATAACAAGTCTTGCCTTAACCGAAGAAGCCCTCAATAAACAGCTCGATCAGATTATAGAATTTTGTGAATCATCGGGCTTTGGCCGCGTTGCTTCCGAGGCTAGTTTAATAGACGATGTTGACTCAATTGAAAAGCCGGAGCATTAATTTAAGATACAAGTTTTAAAGCTACAGGTCTTGCGATCTCAAACTGCAGATCCTTTTGAATAGCCTCATAGGATTCCGGGCGATGCAAAAGAAAGCCTTGAATCAAATCGATTCCCAGGGCCTGGGCCACTTCGGCTTCTTCCCAACGTTCGACACCTTCTGCTAAAACAAGGGACTTTGCGATTTTGGCCGCCTGAACGATGCCGCTTACAAAAGCTACTTTTGAGGGGTCTTTATCGATGTCTTCGATAAGTGACCTATCAAGCTTGATTAAATCTGGTTTGATTTTGATAATGCGTTCAAGACTTGCATAACCCTTTCCAAAGTCGTCAGCAGCCACACGGAAATTCATTTCTTTTAAATAAGAACGAATATCGATCATCAATTCAAAATTATTAACGGCTTCTGATTCCGAGAGTTCAAACATAATATTGTCTCGACCGCGAGTTAAGTGCTTAAGTCTTTCAATATGATAGAGATTTCGCGGTAGAATATTGACCATTAACATACCCGGCAAGTGGGTGGCCTGAGAAATTCCTAGTAATAAACACACTTGGTCTAGCTCTAAACTTATTTTTGCAGACTGAGCCAAACCAAAAATAACATCGGGACGCAGATATTTTGCGTCTAGTTTAAATAGTGAATCATCAGTAATTTTTAGATCAAGAACATCTTTTCGCACCCGAATTAACGATTCAAAGCCATACAAAAGACTTTCAATTGGCTTTATCGATTTTTTAGCAATGACGTCGTCGACGTTTTCTTTGGTGAGATTTTTTAAATCAAAAACCGCTTGGAAATTTGGATAAAGTAGATCTTCTGTTTGAATGAGACTGTGGAGCAATTCCCGTTGGCGATCTTCAAGCCTTTTCATTTGGATGTGTGACGAATCCATACTGCCATCCATTACGTTTTCAACAAGCTCGTGCACGTCGACGCATGGATTAAATATAATAGACGAATAACCGACCGCAAATTTTGGAATAACATGCACACATTCGGGCATTCGCTTGGTGCTCTTCGGCGAAAATATTTCATTCCAAAGTTCGTTTTGTAAAGATGCGGTTAGTCGATCCGCAATTTTTTCCAGAACACCTGGGGCCGGCACGGCGTTAGATTTTCGCGATTGCTGAAGAAAAATATAATAAATATTACTCGAAGAATTCTTTCGAACCATAATATCTTGCGAACGAATATTTCCGCGCTTTCCCCAAACAGTGGACAGTAACTCCACAAAAATCGCCTGAAGTTTTCCGTAAACTTCCGGACCAAATTCCATAGCAACTTTACGAAAACTCGAAGCGTTAATTGTTAAAACACTTAAAGCACCGTTTTCTTCTAAAAGCTGCATAGGCAAAAGATGATTATAAATTAAAGGAAGGCGATCGTCTTTGATCGGATGCGGACCCAAATTCATAACCCCTAGGTTACTTAAAACATTGACTACGTCAGTACACGTTGGTTTATATAGCCAATGAAAAGTTTGGCTGGGAGAACGTACCACTTTGGTGGCTTCAGCCGAGGCATTGACAACAACCGCAAGTCGTTTTGAGATATTTTCCAGAATTTCAAACCAAGCTAAATCATTGAAGGCTGGACTATTGGCATCGGTAATTAAAGCCTTAAATTTTGTATCATAAAGAGTATTGATAATTTTCGGATTAGATATATCCAAAACCACATAAGGAATATTCGTTTCCTGACAAGTCTTTTCGAAGTCAAGTGAAAGTTTTGATTGTAAAAGTGCAATGGCAATCATTAATAAGTTTCCAATAGAAATCGCGTACACAACGCAAATCTTAATTAGGCTATCGGAGGACTTTAAAATTTAATTACTTCAGGTTGGAAAATTCTTTTAACGATTATGCTAACTCGCCAACTTCATTACACAAAGATTAATTTATTGAAAGTAATCCACAGCCTGGTTTGGATAAGTCCCATATTTTTTACGGCAAATCCATATGCAAGTGGGGTTTCAGCGAAATGCTAAAAAAAAATACACTGTGAACAAAAATTTTTTGCCGTAATGTGATGTTCTATGGATTTAAAATATTTTATAGAAAAAGCTTTTCAAGCAAACAATCTACATCCTCAAATAATAGCTTTACCTGAAGCGCAAGACGTGCGTGTGAATAATGCCGCGCTGCTTGCCGCCGAGCAGAATCTTTTCAAAAATATCGTAGTATTCGACAAAAATGCTGCCAAAAATTCAGCCTGTAAATCCGTAATTTTAGCTGCCGATATGTTTTCTTCGGTGATGGCTTTAGAAGATTTAACTGAAGAAGTATTGACAGAAGTCGCCAGTGCACGCGGCAAATTAAAGGACGCAAATCAGATTCAGACTGCTAAAAAAAACCACCTTATGCAAGCAGGAGCACTATTAAATAGAAACAAAGTCCATTCAGTTGTAGCTGGATCTCTTGCCACAACAGCCGAAGTTATTCGCGCTGCCCTTGCAACAGTGGGATTAAAGCCTAAAACCGAAGTTGTTTCGGGAAGTTTCTTATTAGCTAAAAATGAAAATGTTTTACTTTTTGCAGATTGTGCTGTGGTTGCCAGTCCAAACGAGATGCAGTTACTATCGATTGCCGAAGCGTCGGTAGAAACTTTTATAAAACTTACAGAACTAAAACCCAAAGTTGCTTTTTTATCTTTTGCCACTAAGAATTCTGCGCAGCATGAGCTTGTGTTTTTTGTTGAAACCGCGTCAAAAAATTTTAAAAAACGTCATCCCGATTTAACATCCGATGGGCCTTTGCAGTTTGATGCTGCATTTGTGCCGGAAATTTCTCGCAGCAAAAATCCCGGCAGTGAAATCTATGGAGATGCGAATATTTTTATTTTCCCCGATTTAAATTCTGGCAATATCTCGTACAAAATTGCACAACGCTTGGGTGGTTTTGAATGTTTTGGCCCGCTGTTACAAGGGCTAAATAAAACTTATTTGGACCTTTCACGGGGGGCTTCGCAAGAAGATATTTTAATGGTTATGTGTTTGAGTACCTTACTATCACGTTAAAAACTGTCACGTTAAAAGTTGGCCCGATCCGTTGGCGTCTTTTGTCAAACTTCCCATCATCGACATAGACTGTTCCGGCATGAGACTTAATTTCATTTCCGATCGTCCATTAAATATCGCGCCTTGATGGATCACAAGAGTTGTGGTTTGAATATCAGCCTGGACCCTTGCGGTGGACGATAATTCGCATTTTTTCTTTACCTCAATAATGCCGATTACCTCGCCATGAATCATCATTTCTTCCGCTACAATATCACCGTTGACAATAGCATCCTGTTCGATGATCAATAGCCCTTCAGCAATAATCTGGCCTTCGACCTGTCCGCCAATTCTTGTGGCCCCGCGGCAAATAAGTTTTCCGTTGAAATGGCACCCAGACGTTAGGATTGTTATGCCGCCACTTGTTTGTTTTCCGGTGTGACGTGTTGTCAAAGTTGGTGATCTTTCTTTTCCAAACATTTTGGATCCTTGTAAATTTAACAATATAATGAATTGATTGGTTTAGGTTTAAGTCTAAATGGAATTAAAAAAATTGCAAAGCCGAAATTCACCTCAACCTAAAAATCTGGCTCAGTCTCAGTTTACCAGCTGTCAAAGCCAGGGCTATAGCTGGTCAAAAGATTGTGATTGGACGGATTCTGATAGGATTTCGTTTAATCATGCTTTTTCTGAACGATCCCAGAGACAAAGCCCACCTTTTCGGCAAGGAAATATTCAGCGTCAAAATTGGAAGTGTCAGAAAGAGGGTTTAGTTTTTTTCGTGCAATTGCTTTTATTTGATTCCCATTTTTCCATGTGCGAGGTAGAAGTTTTTCCTTTTGTTAAGGATTTTGATTCCTATCCGGTGTTGTTTTTTCTATGTGCGATTCAAATTGTCTTTAACGTCGATTTATTTCGCACCGATTTTAAACTAGATGAAGGAGAGGGCATCCATACCCTGCATTTCGATGGTAAATTAAATCAAATGCAGCACTCCATTCGCTATAATCTTAATTTGTCTGCGGATCACTCTTTTGAAGTGATCAAAAAAGCCTATGCAGAACTTCACTATCTCAAGAGTCGACAGAAAAATTTAACCGACCTGGCCAATCTTTTAACAGTGAGAAAACCTCACCCGCTTATTAGGCTACTCAATTTAGGACGTAAGCGATAAGTAGATTTCCAAGTAAGTTTTTAGAAGTTTTTTAATCTCCGAAAACGGCACGTCAGGAGGCTGACCTACCCCAGTGAAACCTTTTTTTATCAAAAATTGTCGAATATTTTCTTTGTCGAGCATTTCCGGTTCGAGGTTTGATTCTAAACGTTCAAAGTAACTATTTTGGCGCCAGAAACGGCTTGAATCAGGTGTGTGAACTTCATCGATAAGAAAAATTTTTCCATCTTTGTCTTTTCCAAATTCGTATTTTGTATCAACAAGAATCCAGCCTTTTTCACATAAGACATCAGACCCAAATTGAAATACTTGCAGAGCGTATTCAGAAATTTTCGCCCATTCGCCTTCTG
The DNA here is from genome assembly GCA_043757325.1 of bacterium. Taxonomy (GTDB): domain Bacteria; phylum Bdellovibrionota_B; class Oligoflexia; order Oligoflexales; family RGVZ01; genus JAYVPO01. The sequence continues at coordinate 20,138 of JAYVPO010000035.1, read as the reverse complement.
TGCAAGTTGAGTTTTTCACTAATTCCGCGGCCGAAGTTTCTTCATCGTGTGCAAAAGCCGCCGCTTTTGTTGTGGGAGTAATAATCGGTTGCGGAAGCTTTTGAAAGGGTTTTAGGCCGTCTGGTAGAACGAGTGCAGAAATTATCCTATTACCTTTTTCGTAACCTCTCAGCAGGCTTCCAGCTAAATAGCCACGGACTACAACTTCGATTTTGATCGGGGTTAGTTTTAGACAAACTAAAGTGCGGTCGTCTTTTTGGGACAAAAAATGCTGCGGCAAAAAATTTAACTTCTCAAACCACCAAGCTGCAATATGGGCTAAAATCATTCCTTTAAATGGAACATCGGCAATATAGCAATCAAAAGCAGACAGACGGTCAGAGTGAAATAATTCTAGTTTTCCATCATGCAGATCAATCACAGTTCGCACTTTGCCGTGATATTCTGCAGTGTTTTGCAATGGATTTTTTTTGACTTCAAAACGTTCGAGGTATTGACTTAGCTCTGTAACCGCTGTCATGGAATTAAGATCTCGTAAAAAACTTCTAAAGTTCATTAATCACCTTTACAATTTGATCTTCGCATGCAAATAATGTCGAAAAATGATTTTCATTTGGCATTTCAATGATTTTCGCGCTTTCAAAACACTGTTTAAATTGCGGTATTTCCTTAAAATTAGCGATCCGATCTTGATTGCCTGAAATAATTGCCACCGGCGTTGTACATTTTTTAGCAGCAAATTCTTTTTGCGTGGAATCAAGAATCATTCGCACAGTCGGCAGATAATAATAAAAATCGGAAGAAGAATTTTCTAGCTTAATTGGAAAACGTTTTCTCTTAAACCTTCCAAAAGCGGGAATGATGCCATAGGGTCCATAGGTAAAAATTTGCTTTAAAACACTAGGCTTCAAAAAGCCCGCTAATTCTTCTAACACAGGTGGATTCTTAAACGCCAGACTCCAAGGCGGAGAAATGGCAACGATCATGGCAATTTTATTTTCAAAACAATTCAAAGCTGCGCTCAAACTTAAACAGGCCCCAAGACTGTGGCCTATCAAAATAATTTTTTGATATTTTTCATCAAAAAATAAATGCAGATTTTGAACAAGAAAAGGCAGAAATTTAAAAATTCTCGTCGGGTCTAATGTAGTAGTAGATTTGTCACCATGCCCATCTAAATCATAAGTTAAAACATCGCAATCTGTATTAAGGACTAACTTTCGAAATAAATTTTTGTAAGGGAAAAACAAATCGTTACCGGTACCGTGCGAGAAAATGATTAAATTTGCAGATTGTAATTCATTTGACACCGGTGGTTTGGAGATAAGTGCACACTGCCGCAAACCCAAATCGCCTTCTACCGTAAAATGTTTCACGTTGACCATGGTGTTAAATTAGCGATAGGAAAGCATTCTGCCAATGATTTTATTTTTTTACCAAAGTTTTTGTAGACGTATTTACGCAGTATTTTAGAGAAATCTACCGACAAGACCATGACGGTTTGATTATTTAAGAAGGTAAAGGCAACGTGACCGACCAGGCACATCTACAATCTCAATTTCCAAAAGATCTTGGTTTCTATCGACTTATGGAAGAAGTCGGAGCCGGAGGCTTAGGACGTGTATTTAAAGCCGTGGACAGACGCACTGGAAAGATTGTTGCACTTAAAATTCTCCACGATAAGCTAACCTTTAATAAAAAGTTTTTGGGCATATTTCACCGTGAATTGCTGATTATGGCTAGCTTACATCATAAGCATATAGTCAGTTATCTCGACAGTTACTTTCATCCGCCGGTTTGTTATATCGTCACCGAGTTTGTCGAAGGCTGGTCGGGTTATGCACTGCTTAAAAAAGTCGGACGCATGCCGCCGGTTGTCGCACTTTGTATTCTTATTGATATGCTGCAAGGAATCGATCATCTGCATTTGCATGAAACTATTCACTCAGACTTGTCGGCCGCAAATTATTTAGTCGATAAAAATGGACGCGTGCTGGTGACAGATTTTGGTTTATCCTGCCGTTTTGAAATTGAAGACTACAAAAATTATATGATCGGTACTCCTGGATATTATTCCCCTGAACATGTGTCGAATATATCTATTGTTCCGCAAACTGATATTTATTGTGTCGGCTTAATCGGCTATGAACTTCTTACCGGTACAAAGGCTGTTCCGGCATCGAATGATCGCAATCAGATCGTAAAAGATATGAAAAATATTGATTTTTCACGTATTGAATCCAGCATTCCAAAAATGGAATCCAAACTTCGTAAAATTTTCATAAAGGCTTTGTGTTTTAACGCAAGCCGTAGATATTCATCAGCAGATCAATTAATAGTTGCGCTTTACGATATTCTTAAAAGATCAAATATACGCTTCGCTCGTCATGCCATTCGTCAGTTTTTGGCAGAAAAAGGACTCTCGTCAAGCGCGCCCCGTGAATTAGATCAGGATATTCACTTTGGATCCCGTAAGCGCGGGTAATCGGCAATTTTTCTTAATGAATAATCACATTTGTCGTGCTAAATTTTCCCAAGGAGACTATTAATTATGATTTTTAAATTTTTATTTGGTGCAGCGTTATTTTCTCAGTTTTTCGTGCAGAATTTGCGAGCCGAACAGCACGGAGCTCACAGTCACGATGCGGCGGAATTTAATATGGCTGTCACCGGGAACATCTTAGTTTTGGATGTGGAGATTCCGGCTATGACTATTTATGGTTTCGAACATGTGGCCGCCACAGATAAAGACAAGAAAGCTCGCGACGAAGGCGTAAAAAAACTTTCGCAAATATTGAACCTGGTAAAAATCGACAATTCGAATTGTCGTGCTGAGACGGTTAAATTAGACGCTTTTGTACCGGAAGAAGATGATGATCACGACCATGATGACGCACCAACTGCGGCTAAATCAACGACGAAAAAACCTTTAGAAAAACCTTTAGGAAAAACGTTTAAAAAAGCGCAACACGGAGATGTTAAGGGTCAATTTAAAATCACTTGCGAGAAGCCTTTAGCAGGCAAGAAAGTTACTTTTGCTGCCAGTAAAACGTTCCCTGGAATTAAAAGAATTGAAATTCAACTTTTAAGTGGCGACAAACAATCAGGTGAAGTGATTAAGAATGACGTAGGTTCTTTAAGTTTGTGAACGAATCTGTCATTTCCGTAAATAATTTAGAATTTTTTTATCAGCAGAATAAACCAATTTTGAAAATTGAAAGTTTGGATATTTTCGCTGGTGAGTCCGTTTTTTTATATGGGCCAAGTGGTAGCGGTAAAACAACTTTACTGGGACTTTTTGCCGGAATTCTGCAGCCTAAACGAGGTAGTCTTAAAATACTTAGTTCTGATTTAAGCACTTTAAGTGCCTCTGCTCGAGATTCTTTTCGCGGCAATCATATCGGATATATTTTTCAGCAATTTAATTTAATTTCTTACCTAAATGTTTTAGAGAATATTACTTTAAGTACCAAACTTAATGCAGCTCGCCTGAAACGAGTAACTTCTCGGACTTTAGTTGAAGAAGCGAAATTTTTGGCGGAAAAACTTGGAATCTTACATTTGCTGGCTTCAGCGGTTTCGCAAATAAGTGTTGGCGAGCAGCAGCGGGTGGCCGTGGCGAGGGCTCTTTGCGGTAGTCCCGAAATTATTATTGCAGACGAGCCAACCTCTGCTTTGGATGCTGTGGCGCGAGACGACTTTTTGGAGCTGGTTTTTGATTTAATTAAAAATATAAAATCAACTCTAATTTTTGTGTCTCACGATCTTTCGCTGCATAGCCGATTTAGTCGAAAAGTCTCACTACAAGAAATAAACAGCGCGGCGTTGCGAGTGGCACAATGAGCAAATTAATATTCCTGATTTCTTTGGCTCTGAAATCCGTGCGTAATCGCAAGTTTAGTGTCTTATTAACAACTTTTTCCATCGCACTCAGTGTGGCACTGTTTTTAAGTATCGAACAAATTCGGATCGCCGCGCGGGAAAGTTTTAGTAACACGATTAGCAAGACTGATTTGATTGTCGGAGGACGCGGTGGATCGATGCAGTTGCTGTTATATACGGTTTTTCGGATTGGATCGGCAACCAACAATGTGAGTTTTAAAAATTACAAACTTTGGTCCGAAAATCCGGCGGTTTCTTGGACCATTCCGTACTCACTAGGAGATAGCCACCGCGGATTTCGAGTGGTCGCAACTGACGAGAATTTTTACAAGCACTATCGATTTCGTGGTGATAAGCCAGTAAGTTTTGCGTCGGGTCAAATGCCTGTGAAATTATTTGATGTTGTACTAGGCTATGATGTGGCGCGAGATCTTGGGTATATTCAAGATCAGAAAATTATTATCTCCCACGGCTATTCAGAAGGTGGCTCCATTTTATCCCACGATAATATGCCCTTTACTGTGTCCGGAGTTTTGAATAAATCTTCAACCCCCATCGACAAATCACTTTATATATCTCTGGAAGCAATGGAGGCCATTCATATCGATTGGCAAGATGGCTCAGCTCCGCAGCGCGGCAAAGAAACTTCTCCGGACACTTTAAAAAAAGAATCCATTGAAATTGGAACTATTACGTCGTTTTTAATCGGCACAAAAAACCGCATTGATACCCTACGGTTGCAACGAGAAATTAATACATTTAAAAACGAACCATTGTTGGCAATTATTCCCGGAGTAGCTTTGTCAGAACTTTGGTCCATGATGAGTTATGCTGAAGATGCGCTAAAAATTATTGCTCTGGCAGTGGTTGTCGTTGGCTTAATTGGTATGATGCTTTCAATTTATAATTCTTTAAGTGAACGAAGGCGTGAAATGGCAATATTACGTGCTAGCGGAGCCGGAAAGATGACCCTATATTTTTTACTAGTAGCGGAATCCACGGGAATTGCGGCAGCTGGATCCTTATGGGGTTTAGGGTTGGTTTATGTTTTTTTAGAGTTGGCAAAAAAACCAGTTGAAGATAATTTTGGAATTTTATTAACGTCGCAGCCTTTAAACAATCAACAGTTTTTGTATTTAGCGTCGGTTATTCTTGCAGGTTTTATTTTGGGTTTAGTGCCAGCATGGCGCGCTTACAAAAACGTTTTATCAGATGGGTTATCAGCAAAAACTTAAATTATGGATTCTCAAAAACGAAATAAAATCTTGGTGATTGTTTTGATAGTGGCACTTCCGCTAATCGGAGTTGCAAGCTATGCGATTTGGCTAAAGATATCTGGAGACTCCAGTGCGAGTTCCCTTCCGGTGGCTGACTGGCAACTACTTAAAGAACTAAATTTAGAGACGGGTCAAATTTCTGATAAACTAAAATCTTTGGACGGACTTAAAGTTCGTTCCCCTGGTTTTATGGTGCCCTTAGAAGATAATAGTTCACAGGTGAGCGAATTTCTTTTAGTTCCTACACCCCAAGCTTGTATCCACGTCCCTGCGCCGCCAGCTAATCAAATTATTCTGGTGCGAATGGATTCGGGAAAAAGTGCAAAAATTGCTTACGGTCCTATTTGGGTAGAAGGTATTTTGCGCATCAACACGGTCTCTCACCAGTACGGCAAAGCTTCTTTTCAGCTTTTAGGTGAAAACACCGAAGCTTACAAAGTTCAGTACTGATAACAGGCTATAAAAAAAACTCATAGAGATCGTAATGATCGTGAGAAAATATCTTGCGATAATTTTTTAAGAAATCTTTGTCCTCTACAAACTTTTCGAAAGCAAGATTTTTATCACGGTTGATTTGCAAATGGGTAAAGCCCTCTTGTGCAAACCTTTCACGAAATTCGGCGAAATTTTTGGAATAAGCAACGCGCGACGCACCAATATAATTCGGCGGAACCGAAAGTTTGCCGTCGAGAAAAAGTGCTTCATTATCAAAACTTGAAAGAATCCAGGGATTTTGAAGATTTTTATTGGCCCACTGATGAACGATGTAGTAACCCTGACCCATGGAAAAATAATGAGCATAGGATATCGAGGAAAAATATAATTTAGCCGCTGTTTTCTTTAGTCGCAAAAATGGCACCTCGATGGCAGAACCCGCCAGTGCTAAAACGATAAATAAATTCCAAGCCAAATTTTGCCATTTTTGCGAAATCCAACTAGTAAAAATTTTTTCTAGAATAAAAACCGATGTTATGGCTAGTATTCCATACATAAAAAACATAAAGCGCACACTGAAACCTTTACCGGTTAAAACCGCAAAAAGCCCAAATGCAACAATGCCAACCAGTCCAAGCATCTGTTGGTTAGATTTTTTGAAAAATAGCGCAAAAAAAGCAAAAACAAATAACGTCTTTGCAAGATAGAAATAGCTCATTTGCTGGACAAAAATCTCTCTGATGCTCCCTTTGACATACGTGTACAGCATAAGTTCTTCTGCCATAGCTTTATTTATGAAGTTTTCTGCAGAAAATATTTCGGAAAGGGCCGGAAAAAATGGATCGCCGGTAATGAGACCATTTCGAAATAGAATTGGCATGGAGATAACAACATACATTGCAATGGCATAAAAATGATGTTTAAGTTTTGCAAAGAATTCGAGACGAAAAACAAGCATTCTAAAAACTGTGACTGCCCAAAAAGAGGCCACAAAAAATATTGCGGAATGTTTAATACTCAGCGCACAAAAACTAAAAAACCAGGGAGCATAAATATATTCTTTACGGTTTGATTGCCACATTCTTATTCCAAGAATGAGCGCGCTCAAAGAGAAAAATAAAACGAAACCGTCGTTCTTTGCGCGCATTAACATAATGTACTCGCAGGGGAAAGCGACGTAAGCGAACAGCGTTAAAAGCGCAAATTTTTTGCTTATACACAATCGCGATAATCCATAGACCAAACTTGCTGCGCCGATCACCCCGAAACAAAAATGAAACATTTGCCCGCATATTAATAACGCCATCTGATCTTTTACAAAAATGCCCAAAATCGCATAAAAATATTCGGCAAGACCTCCTTGCATGTAATAAGGCATCCAAGCGAGATCATAAAATTTGCCAATCACAGACCATTTCCAAGCAGAAAGCAAATGATAGAAATGCACATCCACATAAGGATCGGGGGCAAAGGTTAAAAGTGCACAACTAATAACGTAAAAGAAAGTCAAACCAACGAGTACAGGAGACAGTCGCCAAGAGTTTCGAATCCAAATCAGGAATGCATTTAATCTCAATTTTAGCGATAAAAGTGATACTGCTGAAAAAAGTCCCACAAAGACCATAGTCACCAGAAGCCCGATTTTTGAAACATGATAAAAATGAAGAAAAATAAAAGCGAACAAACAATTCGCACTAAAACCAAGCCCTGTTTGAAGCCAAAAAAAGCGCGAAATTTTGAAACCCAGAAACCTTCTGAAAAAACAACCAACAGAAAAACATTCCACTATAAAACTTGCCACGGTCGCTAAACTCAATAGCGCCACAAAAAACTTAGAAAGAAAATAACTACCGGGAACTTTTACAAGAACATCTTTGATACCAGGCAAATCCCAACACCATGTTAAAAAAACAATCAGAAAAGCAAAGATAAAGGAACCGATAGAGACATTTTTTCGCAGAAATCTTTGCATTTTATCTTCTTGCATTATTTTTTTAGGCTTTTAATTTTCGCACAGAGATGTACCTTAAACAAATGATAAGTCTATGGATTGATAACGATGGGTGTCCCAACATTGTTCGGGAAATGATTATAAAAACAACCGAACGTCTGCAAATTCCAACGTTTATTGTCGGAAATTCCTATTGGAGTCATAGACCTAACATTTTATTAAAAATGATTTGTGTTTCCAAAGATTTCGACGCTGCCGATGACTATATTTTTGAAAATGCGAAAATTAACGATCTCGTTATCACAGGAGATGTTCCGCTAGCTAGTCGGGTTGTTGGCAAAGGTTGTTTTGCAATCAGTACTCATGGTGAGATTTTTAATCCGCAAAATGTGGCTGAAAAACTTGCGTCGCGTAATCTTATGCAAGAATTTCGCGGCAACAATCCCGTAAAAGCAGGAGTTTTTACTTATAACGATTCGCATAAAAAGAAATTTGCAGCATCTTTAGATAAAATGGCGACCCAGTTAATTAAAGAAAGTTTAAAAGTGAAAACTTAATGAGAGCACTACTTTCATTGCCAGAGTACAAGGCCTTAGTCTTATTACTCGCAAGCATGATGTTAACTTCAATTTAACATAGTGATTCTAGAACGTTTTAATTTTTTCCAACACATCGGTAGAAAAATGCGCACCTAAGCGACTAATAACATCACTAGCTAAGGTTGCAGCCATTTTACCAGCGAGCTCGTGATTTTTATTTTCGAGTGTTCCGTACAGAAATCCAGCGGCAAAAAGATCTCCTGCAGCCGTCGTGTCTATCACATTAGTGGAAACAGGAGCAATTTTAACAATTTTTCCGTTTTGACAGATAACCGCACCTTTACTACCTACTTTGACCACCGCAATTTTGTCAGCTTTGCCAATTTCTAAAGCAACTTCTTCAGGGTTTTTGTTACCTAAAATTTTTGCTTCTTCCTGATTGGCAAAAACAATATCCGCATAGTCTCGAATCAACATTAAAAAATCTTCGCGATGTCTTCCCACTGCAAATGGATCGGCAACGTCAAATGAAACTTTAGTACCGGATTTTTTGGCTGTTTCAAGCGCCTTTAGAATGACTTTTTTCTGAGAATCCGTATCCCATTGGTACCCACTAAAATGAAAAACCTTTGAGGTTGCAATTTTCTCGTACGAAATATTTTCACTGTAGTAGCGACTTGACCCAAGATCGGTATTCATAGTCCTTTCGCCATCAGGAGTGATTAAAATCAAACACGTACCGGTGCCCAAGTCTTTGTTTCCGACGTGAGTTTCAAGCTGACTTTCAATGTTTAGTTCAGCCATTCGGGTTCTAATTAGACCACCGAATTCATCGTCAGAGACACAACCAACAAAAAAACATTTTTTGCCAATCGCAGCCAGGGCCCGAATAGCATTCATAGCCGAACCACCAAGTTCGATTGTTTTGTTAACATTTTTAACTTGACTCAACACCACCGCTTGGCGTTTCGAATCAACCAAGTGCATAATGCCTTTTTGCAAACCAAGTTCGCTAATAAAATTCTCAGGAACTTCCACTAGAACATCCACCAAGGCGTTGCAAATACTGGAAACATCGTAGGTTTTATTCATAGACTTTTTCTTTTAAAAATTTTGGAATAGCAAAAGCTGCGGTCATAAGTTCTTCGGTTAAATAGTGCAAACCGCCGCTAACCGCTCGAAATTTTGTTCGATCGAAATTCTGTGGTTTGATCTCGTTTTGGCTTCCAACCGTCCATGACCAAAATCCGCGTGGATAAGTCGGAATAGACGCAACGTAGGTTTTATGATGGGCAAAACCGCCACGAATATTTGACATAATTCGAGAAAAGACTTCTTGTTTAAACCACGGGCACTCCGACTGTGCGGTCATTAAGCCATCTGGTTTTAAACTATCGGCCACGCTTTTGTAAAAAGCCCGGGAAAATAGCCCCTCGCCAGGTCCAATCGGATCTGTTGAATCGACCAGCACAATGTCGACGCAGCTTTTCAAGGTCTTCATAAACTCCACACCATCGGCAACGTGAACTTGCACGCGCTTATCACTTAAACCACGAGCCACTTCCGGAAAAAATTCTTTGGATTTTTCAATGACTAAACCATCGATTTCACACAAAACAATCTCTTCAATATTCGGGTACTTTAAAAGCTCCCGCACTGTGCCGCCGTCTCCGCCACCAATAACCACTACTTTTTTGGGATTAGAATGCAAACAAACTGGAATGTGCGAAATCATTTCGTGATAAACGAATTCATCGGCATCGGTAATCATTACCAGACCGTCTAAAAGAAGCATTGTTCCATAGGGTTTGGTCTCGACAACATCCAAAGTTTGAAATTCCGATTTGCCGGTAAATAAAACTTTTTCGACATTAAAACTTGTGCGAATAAGATCCGCTTCTTGTTCGGAATACCATAGTTCCATTAGCGTCGCCGTTTTTCCTGATTGCGCACATATTCCAAAAACGCGGCTTTATCTTGCATGATATTGCTATTTCTTTGTGCGCGGTTGGCATTGTTCTGATTGCGATTATTGTTATTATTAGGATTATTATTCGGACGGTTATTATTAAATTTATTAGGTGGCTGATGGCTGCGCTGCTGCTGCTGCTGCCCTTGACTAGAACCTGGCTGCGGCCGATTCTGGCCCTGTGTATCCCAAGCTCTTTTGGTCAGACCTTCGGCAATTAATTCCACGCCAAGCTCCATCATGCCGATTCCTTCGTCTTCAGCCATAGCTTTAAAACGAGTCAACAAAGACTGCGAAAGGGGAATTTTTAATTCCATTGCGGCTTTTTCTAAAGGTGCATCTTGATTGTTTGTGTCGGGTCGATTGTTGCCAGCTTGGTTTTCGTCGTCGTCAGGATAAGACTCATCGCGAGGGGATTCGGGGTTCATTTTTCTTCATAGCTCCTTTTTGGTGTCACGGCTTTTCGAAATAACATCTTTTTGAAGAGTTTCCCACACAATAGCATCGGCGGCGGAAAAATCCTGCGTCTGCTGAGGGCCTAAACTTGGTGCCACTTCGAGGGGGCGTTTCTTAAACTCTTGATTGGATCGACTTAATGTAAGATCGAGACGGAAATCATACATGCCTTTTTTTATTCCTGCAATGTCCAAATAAAACCCTAAGTCACCGTTATTTTTAGACAGCCAAGGAAGTGTCTTTTGGTACAGCGGATTTTGAAACATATCTTTGTAAATAATATAGGGCGGTGGAACCATACTTCGTGCGCGATCGTCCACATCAACCGAGAGCCAAAATTCTCCTTCCGATCTTTGCCCGTGCGCGTAAAAGTGCGCGGGCTTTTTTGGATTTACTTCGGCCGATTCGGCTGCTAGAGAATTTTTCGGCAATGGAGTTAAGTTGGTTTCGAGTTCCCAAACTTTGTCTTTGGGAAATTCTATGGCGTAACCAAGCCCACTGCCTAGCTTCAAATAATCTTCTGTATCAAAAATAAATTCTATCTTGGTGGGAATCTGAAACCTATTGCGATAAAAAATCAATTCGCTAAATAAATGCAAATTCACAATCGAAAAAAAATTTTGATATTTAGACCCCACCGCAACAATCGATCGAATGGGACCATTGCGCCAACTTTCGATTGCGGAAGTAAAGTCAGCGGCTTCAAAATTTAAATTAGGAAAGTACCAGCGCGAACTTACCAATGGCATAACAAAATTCGACCGAGTAAAAACCTGACTTAAGTTTTTGTCCTCAGCTTTAAGATAAACTTCACCCAGAAGAATTGGCGATTTTGGATTGAATCGGTACAAAAACTCTGGGCTTTCAACCTTTTGATTAAGCGGATCGAAAAGCTTGTCGTAATGCGGCATAGAAGTCTCGGCGGGATACTGCACTAAAAGTAGTCGATTTGGGCAGCGGGAATTTTCGTTTTTAAAAGTTAACTTTTTCATCCATTGGGCACGGCTCGAAATTTTAGCCGAAACGTCTTTAATACTAAAATCTTCTCCGAATTCCGTACCATCAAACACAATCTCATCACGAAAATTAAATATTCCGTCTCCGGTGTGAGCGGTAAATGGCAGGCCGTCTTCAAGGACATAATCGCCATTGATATTCACTTCATCAATTTGGATTTTTGCTGGTATAAAATGCCTTTTTTCAAATCGAAAAGCGCGTAACGTTGCTATTTTTGCTCCTGAAATAGCTGGTGCTCCCTTTACAGCAAAAGGATATGGATAGCATGTGAGTAAATTATTTTCACCGTAGGCATTTACGCTTAAGGATAAAAAAATACTAAAAACGATTTTCAAAATCTTTTAGCTCTTTTGGGGTGTCTTTTGTTAAAACTTCACTGCCGGCCTCAGTAATTAAGATATCATCTTCAATCCGCACCCCAATTCCGCGCCAGCGCGCGTCCACATCCTGGTAACTAGGATCAATATAAATTCCAGGCTCAACCGTAAAAACATTTCCGGCTTCTAATAGTGAAGGTTTTTCGTCCCGGTAGTATTCACCTTGATCGTGCACATCTAAGCCTAACCAGTGACTTGTGCCGTGAGGGTAGAATTTTTTAAATAGTTGTTTTTCTAAAACTTCGAGCTTAGATACATTCGGAAAAAACTTTAATTCCATCAGTCCATCTACTAAAACCTCAACCGCTCGATCGTGAATTTTGACCAGGTCACTGCCTGGTTTTGCTAACTCAATTGCAGCTTTTTGGGCTGCTAAAACCAATTCGTAAATGACTTTCTGCTCGGCCGAAAAATTTTTGCCCACCGGAAACGTTCGAGTGATATCGGTGGCGTAAAGTTCAAATTGGGCCCCGGCGTCAATCAATAGCAAATCGCCATTATTTAAAACTTTATTATTGTCTCGATAATGCAAAACACAGGCATTTGCGCCACCGGCAACGATCGAACCGTAGGCTTCCATTTCGGCACCACGTTGGATAAATCCCCCCATTAGCATCCCATAAACGAAACGTTCAGACATACCAGGTCGTACGCTTCTAAAAACTTCGGCGTAGGTTTCTGCAGAAATTTCTGCACCTTTTTTCATCCGTAAAATTTCGGCCGGAGACTTCTTTAAGCGTAACGTGCCGCAGATTACATTCGGATCTAAAACCGCGAGTCTGCCGTTTTGTTTTCGGCCGGCGGATTTTTTTTGGAGATTTAACATTGCAATAAGTTTTGCATCGCGAGCGGCGTCATAACCCAATTCGTAATAAACATTTTTGGTGCCATTTAAAGACCCTGGTAATTCCTGCCACAAAGAATCGATATTTTTAACTTCATCCACAGCAATAAAGTTTCTTGCGCCTTCAATCCCCAGCCTCAAGCCAGTCCATAGTTCTTCTTGAAAGTTTTTGTCACGTACAAACAAAATAGTGCGTTTACCTTTTTCACCATGTGAAAAAATCCCAAGCGCAGCATGAGGTTCCTGGATTCCAGTTAAATAATAAAAATTCGAATCTTGACGGTAAATATTTTCCACAGTGGCATTGCGATACGATTCGGGCTGTGAAAAAAGAAGCATGGAGCTTCCGTTTAATTTCTCCAGGGATAAATCTAGTCGCTTGGTGAAATCGATTTCGGGTAAGGTGGTATCTTGACTCACTTGAGTATTCCCCCTCATTTGATTACAATTGATAACAGTTGAAATGGTAATTGGAATAATAAAAAATTTAAACATGTTCTTTCTTTTTATTTTTGGTTTTTATATTTTGCGACTTGAGGCTTCGATGTCGTTGACCATGGCTTGGGATAACGCACCACGCCAGATCGACCCCCGCTTTTTAACCGATGCAGATAGTCAGTATTTGGAAAATCTGACTCACTGTAGTCTTTTTCGGTTCGATGAAACCGGCCAAACTGTACCTTATTTAGCCAGAGATTTTAAATGGCTTACACCGACTCGCTTAAAAATAACTTTGCAAAATAATATTCAGTTTTCAGATGGCAGTAATGTTACTGCAGACGATGTTGTGGAAACCTATAGTTTTTTTAAAAAAACAAAATTAAAAATTCCTTCGCCACGTGCCGGAGCTTTTTCAAATATTCAAACAATCCGTAAAATTTCCACAGATGAATTGGAATTTATTTTACAAAAACCTGATGCACCAATGTTAACAAATTTAATCGTTGGGATCCTTCCCAAAGAGGTTGCAAACCTCCCCGAGCCATTTTTAAAGGCCGAAAAAGAAATACAAAGCTGCGGTCCATTTGTTTTAAACACCCAAACATTTAATGAATTGCATCTGCGAAAAAATCCTTTTTATAAACTCACCGCCCGAGGAAATCTGACAGATATTTATATCAAGATCGTGCGTGATGAAACCACTCGGTCGGCTAAACTTAAAAAAAAAGAAATAGAATTTCTGCAAAATCTTTTACCGCGTGAGGTTGTTAAAAAACTCGAAACAAAAACAGAAACTTTAAAAGTCGAAAAAACCATTGGAATTAACACGGCGTATTTAGGTTTTAACTTTAAAGACCCTGTTCTAAAAAACATCGCCGTACGTCGAGCTATTTCCATGTCATTGCGACGAGCTGACATTGTAAAATTTGGCCTTCAAGGCTATGCAACCTTAGCCACAACTTTGTTAACTCCAGGTAGTGCTTTTTTTAACAAATCATTGCCATCTTTAGATTTCGACTTAGAAAAAGCCAAATCAGTTTTAAAAAACTCGGGAATTGATTTGATAAAATCACCTATCTCGTTGACTTTAAAAACCACAACCAATACCACTCGCGTGGTGATTGCCAAATCTATAGCTTCACAACTTCGGAAATTGGGTTTTCAAGTAACCGTCGAGACCTCGGAATGGGGGAAGTTTAAAGCCGATATCGAAGCCGGTCGCGTGCAAATGTGGATGTTAAATTGGGTTGGATTTAAAGATCCAGATATTTTTCGTTATGCGTTTGCCACAGAAAGCTTCCCACCTGCGGGAGCCAATCGCGGCTGGTTTGAAAATGCAAAAATCGATACTTTGCTGCAATCTGGCCGCAGTGAAATGGATTTAAAAAAGCGCAAAGACATCTATAACGAAGTGCAACTTGAAATCTCAAAGATTATTCCTTATGTATTTTTGTGGCATGAAGATGTCATTGCAGTGATGCAAAAAAGCATCAAAAAATTCCAAGTAGCTGCTGATGGAAATTATTTCGGTCTCACCTTTGTTGACAAGGGATAAACTTTGTACGTTTTAAAAAAACTTTTTTCCACATTGTTTGTACTCACTGGGGTTGTTTTTATTGTGGCGTCTCTTATACAGTGGATTCCTGGAGATCCGGTGGATCTTATTCTCGGAGATCTTGCATCGATTGCCGAAAAAGCAGCGTTGCGACATCAACTTGGGCTTGATCAAAGTTTTTTCAGACGAATTCTCGAATATTTTACAAATATTTTGCACGCAAATTTTGGGACTTCATTTTTTTACTCAAAACCTGTTTTTGAATTGATTGGAGAGCGCTTTTCATCCACAGCTTCACTAGCGACTATGGGTATGATTGGTGCTGTAGTCATTAGCATCCCGTTTGGCGTCATGGGTGCGGTATTTAAGGATTCCTATTTAGATCGCGCTGGATCTACTCTTGCAGTTTTGGGAATTTGCATTCCAAATTTCTTTTTAGGTCCACTTTTGGTCTTGATTTTTGCCATTTACCTGGATTGGTTTCCGGTTTCTGAAAAATCAAATTGGCAAAGTTATATTCTTCCAAGTTTAACTTTGGCCTTGGCTCTTTCGGCATTTTTAAGTCGGATGACTCGCAACGTGATGATAGAAATTCTTTCGGAAAATTACATTCGAACAGCACGTGCGAAAGGCGTCAGTCCGGGACTAGTGATTTTTAAACATGGTTTGCGCAATGCTCTTTTGCCTTTGACCACGATTTTGGGCCTTCAGTTTGGGGTACTGCTGACCGGGGCGATTATCACCGAGAAAATTTTTGATTGGCCAGGAATGGGAGGCCTTATGATCGAAGGGATTCAGAATCGTGATTACCCTGTTGTACAGGGTTGTGTCTTGGTTTTTGCGGTGATCTATATCACCGTAAATTTTTTCACAGATTTACTAAATGCCGTCATTGATCCACGTATTAGGCGGCAGTCAAATGTTTAATATTTTTTATGATAAGCGCATTTTCGTTACAACTTCGGTGCTAATGGTTTTTGTCTTGTGCGCTTTATTTGCTCCTTTATTGACAAGTTTTCCAGTTGATGCAAGTGATATTGTTGAAAGACTTTGCAGGCCAAATTTAGAACATTGGCTTGGTTGTGATTTAAATGGCGCAGACGTTTGGACCGCTTTGCTTTATGGAGCACGAATCTCACTTTACGTGGGTGCGGCCGCAGTAGTTTGCTCGATGACTCTTGGTGTCAGCCTGGGTTTGATTGCAGGATTTTTTGGTGGGTGGGTGGAATCTTTTATTATGCGTTGCGTCGATCTGGTTATTGCGTTTCCAGGAATTTTACTTGCTTTGGCCCTTGCTTCTGTTTTAGGCCCAAATGTTCACAATGTGATTTTAGCTATAACTTTGACCGGTTGGACAAGTAGTGCGCGCGTGGTTCGGGCCATGGTTTTAAGCTTAAAGGAGCGCGAATATGTTTTAGCATGTCGCGCCTTAGGCGGCTCTAACTTTAGAATAATCACGCGGCATATTTTCCCGCAATTAACTTCTGTGCTCCTGATTCAAGTAACATTTTCTCTATCAGGGGCCATTTTAGTAGAGTCCACGCTAAGTTTTCTTGGATTAGGTGTAAATTCAAATACACCAACTTGGGGCGCATTAATCAATCAAGGACGGACGGTTTTAGAAGATGCGCCGCATTTAAGCCTAGCACCGGGAATAGCCTTGTTTCTTTTCATTTTATGTTTAAATATTCTGGGTGATGCTCTGCGTGATCATTTTGATTTGCAGAACTAGAATTATTAAACTGAAATAAAAATATGCCCAAAAAAAGACTATTTATAATTGATGCGATGGCTATGGCCTTTCGGAATTTTCACGCTTTTAGCGCGCGACCATTGACGACTTCAGCCGGAATTCCTGTTTCTGCAGTCTACGGTTCAGCAATGTTTGTAACCAAACTTATCGAAGACGAAAAACCTGATTATTTGATTGTGGTAACTGACTCCAAAGAAAAAAACTTCCGCCACGAAATGTACGATAAATACAAAGCTAATCGTTTGGAAATGCCTGCGGATTTGGCAAAGCAGTTGCCGTATTTTTTTGAATTGTTTGAAGCCATGGATGTTCCTGTTTTAAAAACGTCGGGTGTTGAAGCCGACGATGTCATTGGCAGTATAGTCACAAAACTTGCCTCAGATGAACTGGAATGTTTTATCGTTTCTGGCGACAAAGATTTTATGCAATTAGTTAATCAAAATGTTTTTCTTTATTGCCCTAAAAAAAACGAAGCTCCGCTCATTATAAATTTTGAAGGGGTTTTCGAAAAATTTAAATGCAAACCAGATGAAGTGATCGACATACTGGCCTTGATTGGCGATGTTTCTGACAATGTTCCAGGAGTGAAAGGCATCGGTGAAAAAGGTGCTGCAAAGTTGATTGCAGACTTTCACACTTTAGAAAATCTTTACGAAAATCTAGAAAAGATCCCCACCGGCAAAATAAAATCAGCACTTGTAGAATGTAAAGAAATGGCTTTTTTATCAAAAAAATTGGTAACCATAAAAACCGACGTGCCTTTTGCAACGATACTGGATGAACATGCCACGGTTACAAATAAACTTGCGTCAGAAAAACTAGCAGATTTTTACCGTCGAATGGAGTTTAAAAGTTTGGTGACCAGAACTCTTGCTCGGTTAGGACTTCCGGCGATTTCGATTCCGCCACCACCTGATCTTTTAATTCCCGTAGAGTCTGAAGTTGATAATTTCCAAGATGTTTTTCCACCGCAGGCAGCTTCTGTTTTTGAAACAATAAGCAAATCGCAATTTGATTATATTTGTGTTAAAAATAGAATCACCTTGGATTTTTGCTTAGAAAAAATGTATGCCAGTGAGTTTTTTTCTTTTGATACAGAAACCACTGGTTTAGATATTAGACAAAGTAAGCCTATTGGGGCAAGCTTTTCGACACAGGCCGGCCAGGCATTTTATATCCCATTTGATGCCCGTTTTCTAGAAGATCTTACAGTAGACGAAATTACGGCACGGCTTCGAATTTTATTTTCAACTTCAAACAAAACTAAAATCGCCCACAATGCAAAATTCGATATTCAAATGTTAAAAAATATGGGTATTGAAGTTTTGGGGCCATTTCGCGATACGATGATTATGAGTCATTTGATCAATGCATCTAAGCGCGATCACAGCTTAGATTCTTGTGTTTTAGATGCGCTAAATTACAAAAAAATTGCAACAAAATCTCTGATGGGCCCAAAATTTCAGACTTCCATGCTGGATGTACCAATCGAACTTCTAAGCCAGTACGCCTGTGAAGATGCCGATATGACTTTGCGACTTTTTATATTTTATAAAGACAAAATACTGGAGAAAGAACTAGAAAATGCCGAGATGCATTTTGAGAATCCGCTTATATCTGTTTTAGCCAATATGGAATGGTGCGGGATTCACATTGATAAGAAAACTTTAGCCGAACTTTCCGTAAAGCAAGGAATTCGTATTGAGCAACTGGAAAAACAAATTCACGGTTTGGCAGGAGAGGAATTTAATGTCAATTCTCCAAAGCAGCTACAAGTTATTTTATTTGAAAAACTTAAAGTGCAGGAGCATTTAAAATCGGCGCGGCTTAAAAAAACTAAATCGGGTTATTCCACCGATGTTTCTGTTCTGGAACAGCTTAAAGAGCTTCCGATTGGCGGCGCGCTTCTAGAATATAGGGTGCTGTCAAAGTTAAAAAATACCTACGTCGATTCTTTGCCAAAATTAATTAATTCGGTGTCAAATAGAGTGCATACAAGTTTTAACCAAACCGGGACGGCGACTGGCCGACTGAGTTCTTCTGATCCTAACTTGCAAAATATTCCAATACGATCCTTAGAAGGTAAAGAAATTCGCAAAGCTTTTTGTGCGAAAGACGACAATCATGTGATTATCTCGGCGGATTATTCGCAAATTGAATTGCGGCTTCTTGCGCATATTGCAAATGAACAAAATTTGCGCCAAGCTTTTTTGGCAAATGCGGATATTCATTCCGTGACGGCTTCAAAAATTTTTAATGTAGCCGAAGAAAATGTAACGGGAACTTTGCGTTCTCGAGCAAAAGCGATTAATTTTGGAATTATTTATGGAATGGGACCTATGCGCCTGGCGCGCGAAACAGGTGTATCCATGGGAGATGCAAAAATATTTATCGAAAAATATTTTGCGGGTTTTCCAAAAATAGGAGAGTATATCGATCATTCGATTGCTTTTGCTCGGCAGCATGGATACTGCAAGACAATTTCGGGTCGAAGGCGGCCGCTTCCGGATATACTTTCGCAAGATCGGTTGATAAAATCTGGCGCCGAGAATATGGCGGTTAATACTCCCATTCAGGGCAGCGCTTCGGATTTGATTAAACGCGCGATGATTATGATAACAGATGAGTTTTGGCATTTATCCGTTAAAACCAAAATGCTATTACAGGTGCATGATGAATTGGTATTTGAGGCACCGCGGGATGAAGCAGATGATGTTGCATTGATAATTAAAAAAATAATGGAGAATGCTTTGGAATTGACCGTGCCATTAAAAGTTGAGATTGGGATCGGGTCTAATTGGTTAGATGCCCATTGAAACTAATTTAAAATTTATTGAGTCAGAGGCCGAAAAAAATTGGGCTGATAATTGGAATTTTCGTAGTTACTTGCATAAAGAAATTTTACCTCAGGAAGTTGATCGAAAAGTTTCGGCATTAAATCGCGAGGTCTCGGCGGCAATCGACTGCACCGCCTGCGGAAATTGTTGCCGAGAAGTTTTCCCATTTATGTCCGAAGATGATATTTTGCGATTGGCTGTTGGGATGAAAATCACTGTGGCCGAACTTATTGCGCAAACACGCTTAGAAAGTAGTGCCGAGCGGGTATTCTGTCACCGACCGTGTCCGTTGTTGGCAGATAACAAATGTAAAGTTTACAATGATAGACCCGTGGATTGCAGAGATTACCCCCATTTGGATAAGCCCGATTTTCTTGCAAATTCAATTGGAACTATTGAAAATTACAGAGTCTGTCCTATAGTATTTAATGTTTATAATAGACTAAAAATGAGTTTCTCATACAATCCAGATAAAGATTACATCGGTGAGTTGGATCCCGAAGCAGAAAGCTAAGGTAGATAGGTTATTTTTCTAACGGTGGAATTCTAAGGAAGGTGTGCTCTAGTCAAGTAAATATTAAGGTCATTAGTAAAACCGGCCATGTGTGGGAATGACACGTAGCAATGAAAATTCAATGGGCTGAAAACAGCTGTTGAGTCGACCTAAGCAATAGTTTTTCTTGTAAGTTTTCCGCCTAACTTTTCGGCACGAACTTTTCGGCACGGAGCTAAACTTTTAACTTTTCGGCACGGAGCTAAACTTTTAACTTTTCGGCACGGAGCTAAACTTTTAACTTTTCGGCAC
>JAYVPO010000034.1:0-2540 GCA_043757325.1 bacterium | reverse complement strand
GTGCAAGACACAACCTTAACTATCGCCCTTGATGATCCACTGAATATAAATCAAATCAATGCTCTTCAGAGCATTATGAATAAGACATTTCAAATTGTGATCGGGTCGCGAACTCAAATTAAAGAAGCAGTAGAAAGATTTTACACTGGCGCGACAAAAACCCTTCAAACAAATGTGCATCAAATTAAACCGCCATTGCCAGGCGCAATTGAGGATCCGGAAGAGATCAAGAGTTTAGGCGACAAAGACGAATCAGTAGAAACACTCTTGAATCGCCTTGTGGAACGAGCATTAAGACACAGGGCCAGCGACATCCATATTGAGCCGAACCGTGACCTCATTCGAATCAGAGAAAGAGTAGACGGAGTGCTTACCGAAAGTGGCGTGATCGATCCAGAAGTATTTCCCTTAATTCTCTCCAGGATTAAAATTTTAGGTGGACTCGATATTGCCGAAAAAAGAAAACCACAAGACGGACACTTTCAGATGACCCTCGGATCCCGCGTGATCGATTTTCGATTATCGACTTTGCCAACGATGTTTGGGGAAAAAGCCGTAGTGCGTATCTTAGATCGCTCAACACAAAAGGTAAAATTAGAAGAGTTGGGAGTAAATAAAAAAATTCATCAACTTATCGTGCAACTTTTAAATAAACCCCACGGCATGATCTTAGTTACAGGCCCAACTGGAAGCGGAAAAACAACTACTGTTTATGCCATGCTGAGATCAATTAACGACATGAAGAGAAATATTGTTACGATCGAAGACCCAATTGAAAATCAAATTGACATCATCAATCAAGTGCAAACAAATCCGAAGGCGGGAGTCACCTTTGCCTCCGCACTTCGCAGTATTCTTCGTCAGGATCCAGATGTGATACTAGTGGGTGAAATCCGAGACACAGAAACTGCCGATATTGCCATTCGTTCAGCGCTCACGGGCCACCTAGTGATTAGCACTCTTCACACCAACGATGCCATCGGCACGATTCATCGATTAAGCGATATGGGCATTGAAAAGTTTTTAATTTCATCTTCACTTCTCGGAGTAGTATCTCAACGATTGGTAAGAAAACTCTGTCCTAAATGCAAAAAAACGGCCGTGATTAGCAAAGCAGATCGCGAAATATTGGGGACTGACTTAATTCCAGTAGGTGCCATGATCTGTGAACCAGGGGGATGCCCAAGCTGCAAGGGAACTGGATTTAAAGGCCGCGAAGGCATATTTGAAGTACTTGTAATGGACAATGAATCGAAAAAAATATTCCAAGACTTGAAAGAAGGCGACGCTCAGAAGCTAATAGATGCCGGTAAACTATTGACCCTACGTCAAAATGGAATCGAAAAACTTCTAGCGGGCCTGACAAGTGTGGACGAAGTTCTTACAGCCTCCAACTAAACAAAGTACTAAAACTCTTTTGCAGCGTGCTCCTGGTCCATTTTTAGTTCAGCCGCTTTACTGGTAGGATTTTCCAACTCAATTTCAACCGGACTACGCAGAATTCTTGGCGTAATTAGAATAACTAATTCTTCGTTTCGCTCAACTTTCGCGTTTGACCTAAAAAGCAATCCCAAAATCGGAATATCTTTTAGAAAAGGCACTCCGCTTTCGGTATGTGTTTTCGTGTTCTTGATAAGACCGGCAATTACCGCCGTATTTCCTTCTTTAATAATAATAGATGTATTTGCTGCATTGTTCGTTATCCCAGGAATGCCATCCACTGCATAGGCATTATTTGGTTCAGCATTATTCACGTCTACTAACATCCGAATCACATCTTCACCCACAATGCGCGGTTGAACATTCAGAGTGAGTCCGGCAGTGATTTGTTCCACACCGCCAGACACTCCTGTAGCAGTGCCGGTTCCGCTGGTGGTGGACTGTGTGGTGAGCGTCTTCACGTTAAATGAGATGCCGCTGTTAATGGTAGCTTTTAAATTGTCGATGGTAACCACACGCGGACGAGAAATCACTTTTGCGTCTCCGTCGGTTTCAGCTGCAGTAAGACGTAAGTCTAGAGCTCTGGTGTTCAGTGTGCCAAATTTATATTTAAAGTTGAAATTTTGGTCTGCAGTGGCGGGCACTGGCGTGTTTGATACGGCATTCACTTTATTACTAGTAAGCGTCTGAGCCAAACCTGGATCAGTACTATCCCCAATATTAAAACCTAAAATGCGGCTAAAATTGTCGTTAGTCTCAACAATCTTTGCCTCAATTAAAATTTGTTTAGGCATGACGTCTAACAATGTGACGAATTTTTTTATTCGATCAAAACTAGTGTGTGATCCTTGAAAAATAAGTGCGTTAGTCTTTTTGTCCGTTTGAAGGTCGTCTCCTTCGCCTATATATTTAGTGAGCTTTGGCAGCACTTCATCTACATCTACAAATTTCAATTCCAACATCTGAATATCATCGATAGAGGCAATCGATCTGCCCGCGCCAGCTCTGCGCACAACTAATTTTTCACCGGCAGTAATCGAATACTCCATCCCAGTGTCGGATGCGATTTTTTGCATCACGGCTTCAAGGCTTGCGTCACT
>JAYVPO010000033.1:0-9532 GCA_043757325.1 bacterium | reverse complement strand
GTTTGTCCGCGACAAATGAGGATTTTTTTACCAAGAAAAATTGTGAAGATGAATAGAAATTGTCGGCAAGAAGTATAAGTTATTTTGTGACGGGCCCTAAGTGGAGTCAACAAGATTCCGAGAATGTATGCTAGATTGTGTTCGTAAATCGCCTTACGAAAATCTACAAGTCGCAAACAAAGCTTTAGTTTTTTCGGTCAGATTTGCGTCATCCGGCTTTTTCAGTTTGCCGGGGTCGCACAAAGTTTTTATGTACAGAATTTCATAGAGTAATTGACCTCCGTCTGCTGAGCTGTCTGTATCGCTTGCCGGTACAATTCCACAGCCTACATAACCGCATGCTTCCGCCACCTTTTGTTGATGAATCAACTCCAATGTTGCCAAATACTGTACTCGAAAGCAGCCCATGGCCCGACCGAGACTTTCCAGCAGCTTTGGGCCAACATACGCAAGCTTTGCGCCACGGAATTTGGGATTTATGGCTCCCACAGGCGAACTAATAAATTTTTCACGCGCGCATTTCTGGAAAACCACAAATAAAGCAATCTCGTTTTCTTTCTTTAATACATAAGCTGCAAATTGTAACTCGGGATTACCACCTTTAAGAAAGAAGTTATTAAGGTAAAATTGTGTGTTCAAATGTCTTTTTTCAAAGCTATGTTCAAGAGCAGGATACCAAATCTTCAAATCCTCAACGAGCTGCTCTAAAGCAACTTTCTCCAGCAACTCCAAATTAAATTCTTGCGGAATAAATGTCTTATCTAAATTTTCGGAATCTAACCATCTCATATTAACTCACTTTTTTTAATTGGATTATATGTCAAGCAGTGCATTAATTTCTATTATGACCTCAGTAAACATTTTCCACCTTAAAAATAACTCCAAACGGTGTCCAAATAATCTCCGCTGACAAACATGGAAGTTTACATAATTAAAACTGCTAACCAATAAATTTAACAACTTTTGACACTTTAAAGACAAATCAATTGAATAATGTAAGTTTTAGAATTTATTTTAAGGCACCACATTTCCTGTGTTAAGCTTGCATTTTCTTTGAGACAAAAAAGGTTTTTATGAAGCAAAAACAAAATTTAATTAAGCCGACGGCAAATTTTTTAGTTGTTGGCTTTAACCCGTCATCAGTCGCGACTCTAGCTAAAATAATCAGTGCGGTTCGGAAAAACCTGCGTATTTTGGCGGACAAATTTATCGGCGTTTCAAATGAAATTACACTGTATTAACATCGTCGTAGCCACGACCATAATTTTTGTAAACTGAAAGAAGTATATGAACGATTCCTCGAGCGATAATAAACTAGTTTTGGCACTTCACAGTGTTAATCTTGAGACTGATCCACATAAGTTTGAGGATTTGAATTCCATGTTTTTAGCACAGCAAATCTATAGCTCTCTTTTTAAATTTTCTTCTGACGGGACAATATTTCACGATCTCGCTGATTCTTTTCAGAATTCATCTGATGGTCTGAGCTGTAAGATTACTCTAAAAAAAGGCCTAAAATTTTCGGATGGAAGTTTAATCTCCGCAAAGCACGTCGTTGCAAGTTTAAAAAGAGCCTTTGTTAAAGGTGCTGGAATAATTGCTGAGATGGCCTATATCAAAGGTTACGAGGCAGTGCTGCAAAGCAAAGATCCCGATGCGGTGGACATTGAATACTTATCAGAAACCGCGCTTAGAATAGGTCTGAATTGCCAGACAGATCTTTTAGTTACACATTTAGCACTTCCAGATCTGTCTATTTTAAAAATTAATAGTGCCACAGATGATTTACCTAAAGGGGTATTCAGTGGAAATTACAAAATCGTGGAAAAATCGACGGACTTTATATCTCTTAAAAAAATAGTGCCTCAAACATCATCTTATCCAAAGGCTCCAGATACCATTAGCCTCGTCAAAATTGCGCAGGTCGATATTATGAAAGCAATTGATGACGCTAAAATTGATTCAGCAGAACAGTACTATTTGACTCCAAGTGAAATTAAGTGGTGCCAAAAGCGCAACTGGCGAAATACTGTGCCTTCCCTCTCATACGAAAATTATGTTTTTTTCAACCCTAGAACGCTGATGCGAGAAGATAGAATTTTATTGATCAGCGCAATCAACTCGGACGCACTTATTGGTTGGCTAGGTAACAAAGCACTCGAGCCTGCCTATGGACTTATTCCCATAAACCTGCCAGGATCCCTATTAAGTCCTTTCGAACCATTTGAAAAACCTACCACTACAAAAATTAGCAAACCCGAAAATCCAATCTCACTCCTAGTCAATAAGAACAACAGCCTTCACATGGAGGTTTCCGATTTTTTACAAAAGAAGTGGGGACTTGCGGGGTGCAAAATTCAGATTGATGCTTCAGGTCAAGATGAATTCTACCGTAAATTTTTCAAGAAAGATTACCAAGTCGCACTTGCCGGAAAGGGCTTGGATTATCCAGACGGGATTTCAAACCTCGGATACTTTCGGACCGATATGCCAAACAATTTTCTTCCGCTAGAAAACTCAAGCCTTGATAATATTATTTCCTCGCTCAGTCGGTTAGGTTTCAGTGAAAGAATAAATTCTTACCGGGTGATACAAGAAAATATTTTACGCCAAGCGACCGTAAAACCACTATTTTTCGGACACAATACGAGTGGTTTATGGTCGGGAAAGGTTAAGAAATTACCAAGCCATATTTTTGGCTTTCAGTTTATGAATTTAGTTGAAATTGAAATGTGAGTTTTATGTGTTAAAAAAAATTGATTAATTCCTCTCTAACCATCTCACCCGTTAACCGAAAATATGATGCTCCCACACTTCTAACGTAGATAGACATATTTAGGACTGCTTTGATACTGTCGTTTAGATCTAACTAAAAAGCAGCTTGCCGAAATTATCGGCTTCGACGTGAAAGTTATGAATTGTATTATCAGTGGAGACTTGGGCTTAAGTGCCGACGTAGCATTACGTTTATCCGCGGCTTTTAAGACTAGTCTCGAATTTTGGTTTGGTGCGCATACTGCAACCGTGTTATTTAAGATAAGTAAAAAATTTAACAAGGACAATAAACCGATAAATTGAAGCTCAGCCTCAAAAATGAGATGAGCTTAATTTTAACAAGTCATTTTTTACTTTAGGTTATAACAACTTGAGTAGCATATTTTTCACTTTATTTTCGTGTAATAAATTTTATTTATACAATTTACTTTTTCACTCTTAAAAAACAAAAAATCGGAAAAAAGCGCGCGGTCCTGTTTTTGTATTCTAAATATTGCGATTTGAAATCGCTGGTCAAAAACTGGCTTTCTTCATAGAGCGCGGCCTTTAAATAAATACCGAACATACCGAAAGCCAAGACCCACATAAAGATTTGCCCCGAGGCAAAAGCGGTGGCAAACCAACAAATAGTATAAGAAGAATATAGCGGGTGTCTTATAAATTTATAAGGACCTGAAAATATGAAAAAAACCGGCTTTTTATCGGAAAATGCAAAGTCCAACCGCTGAATTTTTACAGTCCTGATCGCACTCCAAAAAATTGCGAGAGACAAGCCGTAGAACGCGACTGCAATCACTAATCGAATCCAATTCAAATCGACGGAATTTACAACAGCAACCACGGCCGCAACACTAGTAATCCCACCCATAGTGGAAATTATTTTTTTCCCGAGGCTTGCACCCTGGTTTTCGATTTTAAAAAATTTTACAATCGCCCAGTAAAAACTACCAAGGCAAATAAAATAAGACGGTAGTAAAACGTAAATCATCATAAGCCAGCTGCCCTTAACATGGTTTTTTTTATGTCTTCGAAATCATTGAATGCAATTTTCTCTAGCACGCCCAAGGCTTGTTCCGAGTTCAGCAAAAATGCGAGACAATCGTTTTGTTTCCCACGTATTTTCTGCATCCCTAAGTTAATAAATAAATGCTTAAATTGAGGCGCAAATTGAACCGTTGATTCGCTTAGAATCGCTATACTCGAGCCATTGATTTCGTTACTAAATACTTTACATAAGTCTTGTAGTCTCGATGCGGTGTTAATCACATCGCCAATAGCCGTATAATTAAGCCGGATATCGCCCCCCATACTTCCCACCAAAGCTATTCCTGAATTAAGTCCGATTCCAAAACTAAGAGCCGCAAAACCCAAAGTTTCCAGTTCTAAATTAAATTCTTCTAATTCTGTCAATAGCTGGGCAGTTGCTTTTAAAGCTCTTACAGCGTGGTTCTCGTTCGAATTTGACGAATCCACGAAAAATGCTACAATTTCATCGCCGACAAGTTTGTCGATAATCCCGCCATGCTGCGCTATAATGTTAGTTCCAAAATTGAGGTAGCGGTTTAGAACATCGAAAATCTGATCCACTGAATACGATTCGGTCAAACTTGTAAATCCGCGTAAATCTATGAATAGCGAAGTAAGAACTGTTTCTTGCGGCCTGATAAATTTGCCACCGTCGGAGCTATCGACTTCAAGACTAGTTAAAACTTCGCTCGGTACGTATTTTTGAAAAACGGTTCGCAGAACTTGTTCTCGCGCAAATGCCGTAGAGTTCTTAAAATATAAGGAGAGCATTTGTACAATGTTTTCCAGAAGATTTCTGTCATCTTCCGTTAGTAGTCGTTGCCCATCGACAGAACCAACGGCCAGTAGCCCGTATTTTAATTCAAAATCTTGGATCGGAGCCACAACCATTGAGGTGACTGCTAGCTCATCCAAAAGTTTACGATTTTTTTCTTTTAATTTTAGTTTATATTCAGCTACGTCACCAATCAAAGTGGTTTTTCCAGACGTTAGAATGTTGGCAAAGAGCTGCGGTTCGGAAATCTTTCCTGGAAAATCGAACATCAATTTTTGGATCTTATGTGCTGCTCCGGCAAACCCTCGTTGACTAAAAGTCTTTAATTTTTTGTTCTGCAAATCCACCATTAATACTAACGTTTTCTGAAATCCAAAGCGAGTTTCAAGCTGTTGTATACAACTTTCAATTACGGCATCAGGTGTCGTTATATCCACCAAACTTAGAGACAACTCACGGAGCATATTAGCTTCTTTATATCTTCTGTCTAATTTCTCTTTACTCTGATGCAGCTCCAGGTTTTTAATTCTATCTTGTTCTAAAACAAGAACTTGATGTTTGATGATTTCCCAGACTTTTAACCCGACAGAAACCGTTAGGACGCTCGAAATTGTAAAAAGAAGTGTTACTCCAGCCGACCAATTTTTTAAAACGTTAGTAGGAAGATCCAGATTTAAAAAGATTTTGCAAATAATAGAAGTTGCTAATGTCGCCAAACTTAACGAGACGATTATTTTTAAATGTGCAGTTTTCCTCACAAATTTTATATTTATTCTGCAGTAATCACCGCCTTTATGAACACACTCTGCTTCTTCAACTTTTATTTGGTCGATATTATAGATTGTCGGAAGACTTTCGAATGTTCCAATAAAACTTTGGCAGATCGATTTGTGGTGGGGTTTGTGTGAGTTTGAGGGTGTAAGTTTATACTCGACTTCAGAGAAAGATATCTTCGTTAATGTTAAGGCCGATTGGCGGTTAACCTTTTTTGTGGTAAAAGGTGCGAGCATGAAAAGCAGGTGTAAAGGCATGGCCTTGACTAAGGCAAATTCCAGTGGATTTGCGGCGTCCGGATGGATAGTGTATTTTGCTGCGGATCTTGCAATATCTTCATCACCAGTTTTTGCAGTCAAAAGATTTATAAACGACTCAGCAAATTCTGACGAGACCCAGTTGCCGTCCGTAAGCATATAATCCAATGACATATTGAGTTCTTTTAATATGTCCTCAAAAATGTTTTCACTCGAATGGTTTTTTAAATATAGATAATAGGTACGAAATACCTTAGTGGAATACTCCGGTCGTATCATGGTTACATTTAAAAACTTTACAGACATGTGTAGTTATCGGCAAAATAACAACTTATTTTCAATCAATTGCGAAAACAGCACGATGACAAATACCGAAACTTAAGCAACTACTCTTTACAAATCAACCGACTATGCTGTTAGCAGACATGAATTAAAAATTTCTGGATATAATATTGAAGCTTTTGCGGCCGCGTTATTTAGCTGGGACCATTCTTCGGGGGAAATTACGGACGATTCTAGGATATCAAATATTTCTTTGCTATGTCCAACATCTGTGTCGCTGTGACCGAAAGCAAAAGTTACCTGGTCTTTTTTTAAATTTAATACGGAAGAAATTAATCTGGCAATCTTACCTCCGTATGAGCCGCCTATGCCTTCTAAAACAGCTGCAATCCCTAGTCGAGCTAAGGGCATGTACTGTGCTACGTAAAAATTATAGGCGATATAAGACTCGCATGCGGTTATTGGGAAACACGACCGCGGGTCCAACCCTTTGTAGCCCGTCTTTTCGAGATCTGAAAGAACCCATTTCCAATGACTTTTTTCTTCTTCTGCATGAAGAATCAAATAATCTTTAATTTCGCGGTGTCTGTTACTGCAAACAGCTCCAGCTAATGCGAATGTACTTGGTCCGTTGTAGGTTTGATGGAACACAGACAGTAAACAATTGTGATAATCGCCAATTGTGAACTTTTGCGCTTGAAGTTTATGAAAAAGTGCGCAGTTTTCGAAGTTTTTAATACCAAGTTCAACTGTGGCTTTAAATTGCAATACGAGATTAGTATCATTCATACCTACTCCGGTTGATTCCATTTCAAATAATAAAATTAAAAAAACTCTACTTTCTAATAGTAATTTAATTCAGCATTCAAAGCAAATAGGCTCCTTCACAAAAGAATCGGACCGCGAGCAAAATTACGCAGTGTTCTCGTAATTATTTAATTTAGTCTCGGCACTTACTGTTCGCATGCCGCTACTTTCAATGTCCATAATTCTACCGAGTGCCTCAGCTAAAAATTTGACATTACTCAAGTCGAGTGGCCAGACCTCGTCATGATTGAGGTTTTTTTCCCCAATGATCACTCCCCAATTAAAATTCGATCCAGGTATGGGCACCAAAATGAAATTTTGAATATTCAATGCTTTTATAATTTTCTGAGAAGCGACATTTAGCTGAAATCTCATGCTTTCAACGTCGCTAATAATTACGCTTTGATTTGAATGATAGGAGGAGGATATAAAAAGTGGCGAATCGCGTTTGGCGTCTAAAGAAACTTCAAATTTCCAAACAAATTCTGGTATTGGATTTTCAGACTGCAGGTGCGCAACCTGTAATACATTTTTCTTCTGATTTAGTGTTAAAATCATTACATTTTTAAACGCAAAAAGTTTCAGCATCGAATTTGAAATACATGCTAATCTTCCCGATGCGTTGTTAGCTGCTAACAAATTTGCTACTAAACTGTTATGCAAGCTAAGCAATTTCACTTCTTCGTGTAATTTTATTTTCCACTCGTTCAGATCTAGTAATTTACTTTGCAAAGTTTTTTGATACATATCCAAGTCGCTTTTCTGTCGATTGAGTCGCATTCGTTCTATTCTTTGTACGGAAGCCCCAATCAACCCGCCAACTAAAAATATCGCACATAGTGCTAATAAAAAATAGGCGTTAGATTGAGAATTCACGAGGTAATAGCACCCGCCGATGCTTAGAATCGAACCAATTATCGGTATAACTTTTTGATGTTTCACATTTGCAGACAAATTTCTTGTAATCCATTTCAAAGCACGCCGCGTACGAGGTTTGATTAAAATACTTAAAGTTTTTGTCCCAACAGGAGTTAGATCAGTTTTATTTTTAATTTGTTCCGGTGGTCTCTGTCCAGACGATTTCGGCGACGCTAATTTTCTTCGAAGATCCGACAACTTTAAAATTAAAGGTTCAATTTTCCAACCGTAATTTAAATACATTTTAGACAGAATTGCTAATTTGCGTTTCGAGATCAAACCGAGTTGAATTTCATGTTGCCCAATTTCGGCGTAAATGATTTTCCAAAAAAGAGGATTCATGCCTTTTCCAGTTGCGTGAGTTTTGTACTCTAAAAGCATAGGAGCCAAGGCAAGTTCAGGTTTTCCCGTCGCGTGAATTATTTCACCTTCCAACGGACGAAAACCCATCTTTTTATAAAAAGGTTGCAACTTTTTTGTCGCTTGAATTAAAACGTCACAACAATCGCGACGAAGGCCGACAATTTGTGCCATTTGAAGTACTGATATTATTGCATCTGTTCCTTGAAATTCTGTATGTACTACAAGTTTATTTAACTCCATAGGCTTACTAAGGTGAGCTTGTTCAAGCCAGTTCGAGCCAAGTTTATCTTCTGTCCGAAACGGAATAGCTCCATGAATCCGGACTTCACAGGAGCCGATAATTTTACCACCTAAGAAAGCTGCGATAACAATTCCTTCTCTATTTAGGCCCTCGCCCATGTCTAACCAAGTCGCGCCGTCCTTTACCTTGTCGTGTTTTTTATACCCTTCAAATCGAAGACGTAAGACGTTTTCATATTCAGCCTGTGTTGTTATGATCCTACAGATAATATTGCTTCGAATTCCCTTAGGAATGAATTCGTTCAGCTTTAGGTCTTTCAAAACTTCATCACGTAAATTTTCAGATAGCGCAACGACGTAATCTCCAACTATTTTTTTATATCCAACCCGATCTCCAATGACAGCGCAACCAAGTTCGAAAGTGCCACTAGATTTTCCACGTCTAGTACTGCTGACATCCAGAGTTAATTTTACAGATGTGCCTGTCGGAGTTTGCAATACACATTTATCGAAACGATAGCCCGGCAATATGTGCCGGTTAGAAAGCGATGTCGAGATAAGCATCCCGTTTTCCGAGAAGTTTTCTACGGAGGCGAATACTTGACGGGTCGGATTCATCGGGTCCGTCATTCGTAACGTAGGTTTTAATTTCTGGTTGGTCGGATACCTTTGTTTCCTCTGCATCAAGATTGATAAGGCGCTGCCAAACTTAATACCAATGGTCTGATTTTGGTCGAGTTCATCCCATATTATTTCCGCGGCCATTCCTTCTTTGATTTTTTTTGAGCCGAGGTAAATATTTATCTTTAATTGGCCAGGTATAACTTTACTAGACGCGAAGTCAGGATTTTTTACTTTTAGGCATGCTCCGTAGTAATGGTAGTCGACTATATCAGTCGCAAAACTCTGCCCTCCTACTTCAAGTGTTATCTTGACTGGGTGATATTGTTGGTTAGGCAAAATTCGGTTTTCGAAACGACGTTCCATGAATTGGGATCGGCAGATTTCGAAAAATTCGATAATATTAAATGGGTTGGAAACAGTCTAGGATGCGTTCTAAACCCGCAACTTATTTCGATAGCCTTGTATATATCCAAAATGACTGGATAAACATCAATTGATCCTGGTCAACACAAAAGTTTGGATAATAAAACCGCAAGGTAATTTAAACTGCACATGGATCAAATCGCTTATCAAAAAAAGTTAATCACAATATGTAACATCTCAATAACCTCCGGTTGACACTTGATTTTATTTTTGATGTAAGTCACAGTGATTGTTAATGCAATCACAGAAATTTCAAATTCCACAAATT
>JAYVPO010000032.1:0-33832 GCA_043757325.1 bacterium | reverse complement strand
TCCGCAGCCGAGACCAGTTCCAGTTCCGCAGCCGAGACCAGTTCCAGTTCCGCAGCCAAGACCAGTTCCAGTTCCGCAGCCAAGACCAGTTCCAGTTCCGCAGCCAAGACCAATTCCGCAACCGAGACCGGTTCCCGTTCCGCAACCACGGCCTCAGCCACAACCTAGGCCACAACCGCATCCGCGACCGGGCCCTCACAAAACTCCAGCTGGAGAAGAGATTTAATTTTTTCAAAAAAGTTACTTAAAACGAAACGCGCTTTGCGCGTCTTCGTTATTCCCGTCGTCGGAATTGAGAATTAATTTCTTTGTTACTTTGATTTGCGGATTATTGCAGCTTAGCTATGACACGTCAAAACGCACATTTCGTAAAAGTTCAGAGCGGCCTCGTTGTTGAAAGAATAATTTTTGGGGTACGAAATTTTATTTTCCAACAAATGCTGGGCTGAATTGCATTTTCAAAACACCCACTCACACCGCAATTCTTGGGGACTTCTGATTCTGCAGAAAAGTCGTCAATCATTTTGCGGCTTCCTTTAAAATATAAATCCCGTTTCGGAGTATCAAACCGCAATAATTTGAACAGAAAGAAAATAATAAGTGTCCGTCTCCTCATTTCTAATTTCATCAACGAGAAATAACTCTTTTCGCTAGAGTGTAAGAGTTAAACCTTCGATAACATTATTTGCGTATGCTTGTTCAACATTAAAAAACTGATCGGATAAGTTATAACTGTTCAATACTAATCGGTCGAGAGTCTGTGAGTTTCGATAATTTTTTATTTATTTTATCATATTTTCTTATCATAATTTGTAAATAGTAACAGGTAGTTACAGATTTTCGAACAAAAAAACATCATATTTTATTTTCACCGAAATAACACATCGCACCATCCTTAAAGATTTCAAGAGTTTAATAATCAATGGTTTTAATCGGTCAAAGCACCTCGATCACAAAAGTTTTATCTGGTGAGCCAGAACGGTCTAAACGCAACTTCTTAATCACCTCCGGCTAACACCTGATGCAATTTTTTGCACGGGTTGATGTTTTCTAGAATTGTCGCCTCAACCGCAGTTCTTGATTTTGACATTTGCCTTTTTGTCGCCCTCGGCCTGTGGGTGATCCTGATCCTCGCCTCGAGGCGTTTACGTTTTCTTGGGTTGTTTTTAGACTCCCGTTTGATATTTTTATGTCAAGTAAATCTCATAACAGTAAGTACTCATAGGATTAGACACGTCAAATTTTATAATTCTCAAAAGACTTTTTCGAAATAATCCTTTGGCAAATTCACAACCGCTAGCTCAATTGGCTTTTTTCAATTTAAAAACTAAAAATTATTAAGAAAATTCCGATGTTAAAACATAGGGAATTATTCAAAAATATGACAGAGTCCAAAAAAACCTCAAACAGTCGCTATATTCGGGCTGTATTAATATTTGAGGCCGCATGCATTATTGCGTTGATTCTCTATTCTTATTCTTTCTGGAGTTTAGTGTGCCCGGAAGGCTACGAATCTTGCTTTGCAAATAAATCCTTCTCTGGTCCAACGAATTTTTTAATTTTATCCTCTGTCCGGCCCTTTACATTTGCTCCGCATGTCTACCTAACTTACGTCGCTAGTCGCACATTTAACTCACCGCTCCTGGCGCTGGCACTTATCTTATGTGGATCGCTTCTTTCAACAACTTTTGTCTACATCGCAGGAAGACTACTAAGTAAACGCTGGGGCATTCAGTGGCTGCGCAGCAATTTGCCCGAAACGCTGCGATTATTCCAATACCATGATTTTAAAATCATACTATTTCTTCGCATTATAGGCATCATTCCGTTCGATCTGGCGACGCTTTTTTTCGGGATTTGTTACTTTAGTTTGCGTCGAACACTGCTCTACACGCTTCTAGGAATACTTCCCGAAAGTATTTTTATTATTTTTATGAGTTCCATGAAAATAAATTTTCTTGGATCGACTCTTTCTGCTTTAAGCTTATTTACTGTCCTTTGCGCCGTGCCATTGTTTTTTTATGAATATATCATTCGCAAACGGGGCACGAGTTTACTTGTTTCGCTAAAGTCAGTATACCAAGAAATTGTTTCAGAAATTGAAGTCAATAATGCGATCACAAAGCGGCATACTTTCCATTCGCACAAAGCTCCTGTACTTTTGCTGTATGGATTTTTTTCGTCAAGGCGCACGCTTTCCGTAATTGAAAAAAATCTTGTAGAGCAAGGTTTTGATGTTTTGAGTTTTAATTTAGGCGGACTATTTAACACATTCTTTACCCGAAGCGTGACCGAAACAGCAGCTTTTCTCGACTATAAACTTAAACGGCATCGTGAAAAGCATGGTTGGCAAAAAATTCAGATCGTTGCGCACTCCAAAGGCGGTTTAGTTGCAGCGCACTGGTTACTAAATGGGGGTGGCGCAATTTACTGCAATAAACTTATCACTTTGTCTACTCCATTTTCGGGAAGTTATCACACTTACCTAGCCATACCAACTCCGCTTGGGTTGTTTTGGAAAGACGTCTGGCAAATGCGGCCAGGATCGAGTTTTCTGCGTAATTTGCAAAATGCCGAGAAACCTAGTTCACCTTTAAAAATAGTTTGTTTTTATTCGGATGAGGACAAAATATCGCGGGGCGAACGCGCAACTTTTCAACCATTCTGGCCGGTAAGTGACCTTATGACTATCGAAACTGTCGAATTTAAAGGCTTAGCGCATTTTGATTTTCTTTTTAAAAAATCCGTCGTACAAAAGATCGTACAGTATTTAGACAAAGATGAAGATGTAATAAAGGAAGTTGTCGGAAAGCAAAATGAACCTGATAAAGTTTTAAAAAAGGCAACCTAATGGCGATTGAATTTGTTGGTTTTGAAAAAGGAAAACTTGTTGCAAGTGGTAGTGCAACGAGAGTTCTCCAAGGCGAAGCCATAGTGAGTTTTTTTACCGATAATTGGCGCATTGCTTTTCTTTGTGAACAGAAAAGTATAGGCGGTTTAAATCTGGTTGTTTATCTCACAGAAGGCGCCGAAGAATTTTGCGATTTAGCCGCACTTGAGCAACTTTGTTCTGTACAAATGGATAACGAAGAAGAATTTTCTGAGTCGCGAATTGTGAGCGCTATGATCACCCGGGTCGAAAAAATGAGAAGTGGACTTGAGGTCGAACTTCATTTACACGCTGAGAGTTCCCATTGAGAGTACCTAATCCTAAAAAACAGCGAATTCCAGAAGTTACCTGGGAAAGGGTGCTAAAGGTCTTTACCGCACCCGAAAATGAGCAATCGACACTTTCACAAATCGAGGCAGATTTATCGCTTAATTTAAGTGAATTTTTACAAAAAAACATTGTCACAAGTAATAAAAATCCAAGAGATCTAGAAAAAAATTTTCTAAATTTTAAAGTCCCAAACGATCCAATCTTTGTGTCTGATCAAGCGGACTTTTTATTAACAAAAGTTCTGCGCCAGTCGGTCAATGTGTCCTCTCCAAAGTTTATCGGGCATATGACGTCTGCACTGCCTTATTTTATGCTGCCACTGTCAAAAATCATGATTGGCTTGAATCAAAACACAGTGAAAATCGAAACTAGTAAAGCGTTTACTCCATTAGAAAATCAAGTCATCGGCATGATGCATCATTTAATATACGAACGCTCGACAGAATTTTACCAAGAATTTTTGCACGCGAGAGATCATGCGCTTGGAGTCATCTGTAGTGGTGGAACCATTGGAAATATTACAGGTCTATGGGTGGCACGGCAGAAATTTTTTAAAAAATTCGGTGCTGATATCAAAGCAACAGGGTTAGTTGCGGCCTTAAAACGCACACCGTTTGAGAATTTATGTGTCATTGTTTCAAAGCGAGCGCATTATTCTTTTCGGAAGGCGATCGATTTGCTCGGCTTGGGACGAGATCAATTGATCCAAGTAGACACAGATCATTTCTTCAAAATTGATGTAGAAAAACTTCAGGCGAAACTCATTGAATGTCGCAAAAAGAAAATGGGCGTGCTGGCAATTGTTGGGGTCGCGGGAACCACCGAAACAGGTACTGTAGACCCACTCCAAGAACTAGGTAAAATTTGTCTTGATAACGATATTTATTTTCATGTTGATGCCGCATGGGGCGGCCCGGTTTTATTTTCGGAGCGCCATAAACCAAAACTATCTGGCATCGAGCTAGCAGATTCTGTGACCATCGATGCGCATAAGCAAATGTATTGTCCCATGGGGGCGGGTCTGGTTTTATTCAAAAACCCCAATGATTTGAATGAAATAGCTACAACAGCACAGTACGTGATTCGCGAAGGTTCAAAAGACATTGGAAAGCATACCTTGGAGGGTTCGAAAGCGGGAATGGCCATGATGATACATTCCGGATTGCAGGTTTTTGGTCGTAGAGGTTTTGAGCTGCTTATAAATAATGGAATGGAAAAAGCGCAAGAATTTGCAAAACTCATTTCAGCAAATGAAAACTTCGAATTAATTTCGGCACCCGAATTAAATTTATCAACCTACCGGTACGTGCCACAAAAATACCGCGAGAAATTAAAAAATCCCAATTTCTGTCACGATGTAAACGATCTGATATCGAAGTTAACCATTGAGATCCAAAAGGAGCAGCGTGATCATGGTAAAACTTTTGTGTCGCGGACGACAATCGAAGTGCCGCGCTATGATTGGCAGCCACTTACAGTTTTTAGGGTTGTTTTGGCAAACCCTTTAACCACTTCGGCGGTTTTTACGGAGGTTTTGGATGAACAAATCGAAATCGCTGAGAGAATATTAGATTCTGCCGAGGGTGGAATTTAGCGTGCCAATAAAAGTTTTTGCAACAATACTTTTAGGCATTGCTATTATACATACTTTTTTAACCCCTCAATTTAAAAAACTAAGTCGTATTTTCAAAAAAAAGACTTTTGTAAATGTGTTTTTTCACTATTTTGGTGAAGTCGAATTGGTATTCGGCTTTTGGTCTGTTGTGTTGATCTTTGCCTGGAGTGCGGCTGAGGGTGTAAAGTCTGCCTTGAGTTTTTTAAATACGGTGCACTATACTGAAGCCGTCTTTATTTTTGTCATCCTCTGCATCACAGCTACTAAACCGATTGTTTGTTTATGTAAAAAGCTGATCACGGCCGTTGCGAGGTTATTTCCTGGGTCACGTCCCGTGAATTTTTATTGTGTTGTTTTAACTTTCGGCCCACTTTTGGGTTCGTTGATAACCGAACCTGCAGCAATGACTGTTAGTGCAATTTTGTTGAAAGACTTTTTGTTTGACCGCAAAGAAATAAGTGAAAAATTTAAATATTTTACTCTTGCATTACTGTTTGTAAATATTTCCATAGGAGGAACGCTGACTCACTTTGCCGCGCCGCCTATTTTAATGGTCGCAAAAACCTGGGGCTGGAATTTAGGGTATACGTTTTTGACGTTTGGACCGAAAGTTATTCCTGTCATTATTATTTCCACGGTCTGCACGGCGTTGATTTTTCGCAATGAATTACGGAAATTAGATTTTTACGAAATTCCAACAACAAAGACACTAAGCCCGCCAATTCAAATAATTTTTGGTCATTTGTTTTTTTTGGTAATGACCGTTTATTTCAGCCACGATGTATATTTATTAATTGCTTTGTTTTTAGCATTCAGTGTTTTTTATTTTTTCACTCGCAGTTGGCAGGAACCTCTAAGATTAAAGCAAAGTTTGTTAGTCGCGGCTTTTTTGGCAGGACTTGTTACTTTGGGAACTCCACAAGATTGGTGGATTCAACCGGCGATTTTAGGGCAGAAATCAAGTGCGCTTTTTTTGGGGGCGATTGGCTTGACTGCGGTAACAGACAACGCAGCCTTAACATTTTTAGCAAGTTTGGTGGAAGGGTTAAGCCAGTCCGCAAAGTATATGCTAGTCGCAGGAGCTGTCGCCGGTGGAGGATTGACAATTATTGCTAACGCACCAAATCCTGCCGGATTTGCAATTTTAAAGAGCACGTTCGGAGAGCAAGGAATAAGTCATTTTCGGCTTTTTCTGTTTGCACTGCCTTATACTCTTTTGGCAGGACTGGTGTTTTATGTATTTTGAAAAGCCATTTTTAATTTTATATTAGGTTTAGAAAACCTGGGCTGTTGCTTGAACCCACGCATCAAAAAACACAGCATTTGGTTCTTTTTTAACCGCGGCCAATTCCTTGCGCATATCTTGAACCGTTTTATCAGAAACCTTTTTGTGTTTTACCAGTTCCGCCGCGGCACTTTCAAATAGCTCCGCCCAATAATCAATCATTTGTCCGCGCATCTTTGGCGCACGGTTATCAAAATGCACCGTGCAAATATTTGTCTTCACATTTTGAAATCCGGCGGTGGTCAAAAGATTTCCCAGCTTTGCACCTACAAATGGATCACCGCCCGTACTCCATTGGTGATCGTTCAAAGCAAACAAATACTGCAAGGTCGCAGCGCTATAAGGCTCAATAAATAAGGACGAATTTAAAACTTCGTTACAAAAAACCCGCGCTCCTGATTTCAAAACACGGGCGGTTTCTTGCAATATATCGCCAGGAATGGGAACGTGCTCCAGAAACCAGCAAAGAAAAGCACCGTCGTAGGTATTGTCTTGAAAAGGGAGTTTTTTGGCGTCGCCCTGAAAAAAATGCACCCTCTCAGAGTGCTTGGTTAGAAATTTTTTGGCGGTATCGATTTGTTCGGAGGAAATATCTAAACAGTGAATCTCCAAATTTGGAAATTTATCGAGCAGAATTGCGGTTTGCGCACCTACACCCGATCCGATTTCTACGATTTTTCGACATTGTGAAAAATCAACCTGTCCGTGGACGTAATTTTCAAGAAAACGCGCCTGATCAAAGAGCCTTTTTTGCTCGATCTGAGAATAACCATGCATGTAATCTTTTTTTACCCGTCCAGTCATAATTACATTTTCTCCGGAGTTGAAATCCCTAAAAGCGAAAGTCCAAGCTTTAATCGTTCAGAAAACAAAGCCACAAGCCGGGCACGAGCACAAGTTAATTCCACATCTTCTGACAAAACCGGACACTCGGCATAAAAGCGGTTAAACGCTTTGGCCATTCCATATAAGTGATGACATAAAGTACTTGGTTTTAATTTTTCACAAGATACTTCTATGGCCTGGTCCAGATCTAAAATAAAACGCGTTAAGTTTTTTTCACAAGGATGACGAAGTCTATCTGCAAATTTTTCCACTGCCAATTCTGACTTTGGTGCTTTTTGCAAAATCGACCGCGTCCGAGCATACGAATACATTAAATAAGGCCCCGTATTGCCTTCAAAAGAAGCCCATTGTTCCCAATCAAACACAATTTTGCCGGCTGGATCTTGGGCAAGCATTGCGTATTTCATTGCTCCTGCTGCAACTTGCTTTTGTGTCTCCGCGATTAATTCTACACTCCAGACTCCATCGTACTTAGCAAAATGTGCCGCCAAAACGGCCATAATTTTTTGGCGCAATTCGTTGAAAGAAATTGTATTACCTGCGCGTGAGGACATTTTCCCATCCGGCAACGTCACCATTCCATAACTTAAGTGAAAGCAATTTTTCGATCCTGGAAAATTCATTATTTCTAAAGTTTTAAAAACTTGTTTAAAATGATGGTCTTGTTCATTTGCCACAATATAATAAGCACGATCGATACGGTATTTTTCGAATTTTTGACGGGCTAAGGCCAAATCTTTAGTAGCATAAAGAGTATTGCCATCGCGTTTTCTTGCCAGCATGAAGCCCAGGCCAAATTCTTTTAAATCGATTCCAATCGCGCCTTCTGACTCAATAAAAATCTTTTTAGCTAAGTACTCGTCGACGATCTTCTGACTCTCCTCGGAAACATCTGATTCAAATAAATCATGATCAAATGGCGCTTCCAGCCAAGAATAAATCTTGCGAAATTCTATCAAAGACCATTCTCGAGTTGTTTTCCAAAATTCATAATCGGCGCCTTTTTTAGATTCGATATTTTTTAAAATTTGTGAAATTTCACCTTGAAAGGTTTTTTTGCTTTCTGAGTCGCAATCTTCTAATTTAAGCGTACTGGCAGTGTACATTTGTCCGAGCCAAAGCCCTTGGTCGGTGTCAGGAGGTGTCTTGTTTTCTGACTGAATGTACCAGATACATTTTGCTATATGGGTGCCTTCATCTCCGAAATAATTCGCCGCAATAGTGTCATAACCTTGATAGCGAAAAAGATGCACTAAACTCGCACCAAGGCATGTATTGCGCAAGTGCCCAACATGAAAATCTTTGTGGG
Source organism: bacterium (assembly GCA_043757325.1). Lineage (GTDB taxonomy): Bacteria > Bdellovibrionota_B > Oligoflexia > Oligoflexales > RGVZ01 > JAYVPO01. The sequence continues at coordinate 25,557 of JAYVPO010000032.1, read as the reverse complement.
TATTTGGCTGAGAGTATTCAATCATAACGCGAGTGGGTTTTTTCACTGGAAGCGTAATGGGCCGTAGGAGCTCTGACATCATAGAAGTTGTTTTCACAACAATATTTAAAAATCCATTAGTGGCCGAGGTGCTTAAAATCCATGGATCTTTGGCAAGACTATTTAAAAAGATCGCTAAATCTTCAGCGATTTTTCCGGGTGAGATTTTTAGAGCTTTTGCAAACCTAAAGCAAGGCATAGCAAAATCAGCAGCCTGGTCTTCCGGCGGCTTTTCTAGAACGTCGACGATACACTTCAGAGCATCGTCTTCGCAATTTATCCCTAACTCGATCAGACGAGTCTGTAACAAAGTTGCAATATATTTTTTACAGGTCTGCATATTTTTATAATGTATTTGACAATAGAATGTTTAAGAACTTGAACCAACGGACTTTTGAATTTACACTCAAAATGCAGATCAAGCAACTTAAGCCAAATGGCTAAGGTTAAAATAGAAGATAGATAGGTGAATTGAATTGGCCGCACAGCAAAAATCATCAAAAAGTGAGCTAGCAAAACGTGCATATGACCCCGCACTTTTGCAGGCGATGTACAAAGAAATGTGTATCTATAGGCGCTTTGAAGAAAAAGTCCTTCAAGCCTACACCCAGCAGAAATTTGCGGGTTTTTGCCATGTTCATATCGGACAAGAAGGGGTTGCAGTCGGTGTGCAAAAAGCTTTGCGCGATTCCGATTATATGATTTCGGGTTACCGCTCGCACACTCAGGCCATCGGCAAAGGCATTAGTCCTAATCAGGTTTTTGCGGAACTCCTTGGCAAAAAAACCGGATGTGTTCGCGGTAAAGGCGGATCCATGCATATGTTTAGCAAGGAAAAACGTTTTCTCGGCGGGCATGGTATTGTTGGCGGTCAGGTTCCCATTGCCACAGGCGTGGGTTTTGCGATTAAATATGAAAAAAAAGATGACATTATTGTTTGCTATTTAGGTGATGCTGCAGCCAATCAGGGGCAATTCTTTGAGGCGTTAAACATGGCTGCTACGTGGACTTTGCCGTGTTTATTTATTATCGAAAACAACCGCTACGGGATGGGAACCGACATCCGCCGAACCACATCGGTCGATCATTTATACAAACGTGCAGATGCTTTTGATATGGATCACTCGGATGTGGACGGGATGAATGTTTTAACAGTTCTTGATCATGTGACCGACATCGTAAACAATATGCGCAAAACCAAAAGGCCGTATTTGCTCGAGGTTTTGTGCTACCGCTACAAAGGCCACTCGGTGTCTGACCCCGGTAATTACCGCTCGAAAGATGAAGTCAGTGAATATCAGAAAAAAGATCCAATTTTGCAATTCAAGCAGTATATTTTAGAGCATAGTTTTTTTTCTGAAGAAGAATTGAAAACTTGGGATGAAGAAGCGAGGCAAGTAGCTCGTGATGCCGAAGAATTTGGCGAGAAATCTGAAGTCACAGGAATCGACGATGCTTGGGCTGATGTTTATGTTTAGGACGATTACAAAATGCCAATAATAACGTTTCGCGAAGCTTTAGGTCAGGCCATGGCCGAAGAAATGACCCGTGATCCAAAAGTTTTTTTAATGGGTGAAGAAGTTGCGCAATACGATGGTGCCTATAAAGTATCCAAAGGTTTACTAGCTCAGTTTGGCCCCGAAAGAGTGATAGATTCACCTATCTCGGAAGGTGGATTTGCTGGTCTTGGAGTGGGTGCGGCTATGGCAGGATTGCGTCCGATTATTGAAATGATGACTTGGAATTTTGGTATTCAAGCTTTTGACCAGGTCATAAATCACGCCGCGAAGATGTTATATATGTCAGGCGGGCAATTTCGAGTGCCTATAGTTTTTCGTGGGCCCAATGGGGCCGCACATATGTTAGGCGCCCAGCACAGTCAGACGGTTGAGGGTTTTTTAGCCCATGTTCCGGGTTTAAAAGTGGTAACGCCTTCGACACCCTACGATGGAAAAGGCTTACTTAAAACCGCAATTCGTGATGATAATCCGGTCATTTTTTTGGAAAGTGAAATGATGTATGCTTTGAAAGGCGAAGTGCCTAGTGAAGAGTACCTAATTCCATTTGGTCAAGGCGACATAAAACGAAAAGGCAACGGAGTCACCATAATTTGCTGGTGCCGGATGGTGCAAAAAGCTTTAGACGCTGCCAAAAAACTAGAACTGCAAAATATCGACTGCGAAGTGATTGACTTGCGGTCTATTACACCTCTTGATGAGGATATGATTTTTCATTCCGTGCGCAGAACGCACCGCTGTGTCGTTGTCGAAGAAGCAAACGCCGTGGCATCGTTCGGGTCTTATGTGGCTGCACGAATTCACCAGCTTTGTTTTGACGATTTAGATGCACCCGTTGGTCAGGTGAATGGAGAATTTGTTCCCATGCCTTATGCTGAGCATTTAGAAGACCAAGTGGTTCCTCAGGTTGACCGAATCGTGGATGCTGTAAAAAAAGTTTTATACATTTGAAAAAAAATATTATGCGAAGAGGTTTGCTATGGCGACGTTAGTACCGATGCCAAAATTAAGTGACACAATGGAAGAGGGTGCAGTCGCTCAGTGGTTAAAAAAAGAAGGCGATCAAGTCGAAGAATCCGAAGATATTGTTGAGATTGAGACCGACAAAGCAACCATGTCTTACCAGGCTCCAGCCTCAGGTGTGATACTGAAAATTTTTGCACTACCAGGCAAGACTTTGCCATTAAATGCGCCGCTCTGTGTGATTGGAAAGCCAGGGGAAATTTACGACGAACTATTAAATAAATCAAAAGAAGTTTCTGCGAAACATGCGACTACACCAGAGCGCGCGCCAAAAGAAACTTCAGTTAAAATTGACAACAAAATTGTAGAAGCTGTTAAATTAGAAGAAAAAACCGCCGATGACCGAGTTAAAGCATCGCCACTGGCCAAAAAACTTGCCAGCGAAAAAAACTTAGATCTAACAAGTATAAACGGTTCTGGGCCTAATGGCCGGATTGTAATGCGCGATTTAGATCAGCCTCAGAACAAAACTAAAGGCTCCACGGTCGCGCCAACTTCGCACTCGTCAGAAGATAAAGTTGTACCTGTTTCACTTATGCGAAAGACCATCGCAAAACGACTATTAGCCGGCAAAAATGACGCGCCGCATTTTTATTTGACAATTTCTGTAGACATGACTCGCATGAAAGCTTGGCGCACCCGCCTAAATGCTGATACAGAGAAGACAGGTGTAAAAGTAAGTGTCAATGACCTTGTTATCCAAGCAGTAGCCAAATCATTACGCAAACATCCGGGTGTAAACTCTTCGTGGCAAGGAGATTCGATTATAGAATACGCACACGCGGACATTTGTATGGCAGTAGCACTGCCTACGGGACTCGTTACTCCAGTTATTCGGTCTGCAGATCAGTTAGGAATTTACGACATTGCAAAAACCGCTAAAGATTTAGGCTCCAAAGCCCGCGAAGGCAAATTAATTAACGAAGATTACGCCGGTGGTACTTTTACAATTTCTAATTTAGGAATGTTAGGGGTCGAAGAATTCACGGCCATAATTAATCCACCTCAGGCTTGTATTCTCGCTGTCGGTGCGACGATTTCAGTGCCTGCTGTGAATGATAAAAATCAAGTTGTGGTTCAGCCGAGAATGAAACTGACGTTATCTTGTGATCACCGAGTTGTTGATGGTGCGATGGGTGCGCAATTTTTGCAAACCTTGAAAAATTATCTCGAAGATCCTCTGATGATGTTGACCTAATTTCTGTTGATCAAATCAGGGTTTTTTGTTCTGTAAAATCAATTCTAAAATTTGAACCGCATTTGTTGCGGCACCTTTTTTTAAATTATCCGCAAGACACCACATTTGCACCCAATCGGATTCTTTGGCATTGTACATGGTTCGAGCACGCGAAATAAAAACCTTTTGTAACCCAGTGACACCTCTTGGGGTAGGAAAACTTGCGTGATCATCATCTTCGACCAGGGCTATTCCCGGAGCACTTTTAAGAGCCTTTAGTAAAGCTGCACGAGTGGTTTTTTTGCCAAGTTGCACATGTAAGGATTCCCCGTGACAATTAAATGTTGGCACGCGAACAGTTGTTGCGCATATTTCCAAACCTGGCTGATTTAAAATACGCTGGGTTTCCTTAACCATTTTTAATTCTTCGGCGCAATGGCCTTCACTATCTATTTCGGCAATGGCCGGCAGTAAATTAAAAGCGATCGGCTGCGCATAAGCACTCACCGTTAATTCTTGGAATTTTAAATATTCGGAAACTTGAGTCGAAAGTTCGACAATTCCTTTTTGACCTGTGCCAGAAACCGATTGATAGGTCGAAACATGAACCATTTTCAAACCAAATTCTTTTTGTAAGGGACTTAAAGCCACAACCATTTGAATAGTAGAGCAATTTGCGTTGGGAATTATTGTCGGGAACTTTGCATTTTTTAATAAAATCCCATTCACTTCAGGTACAATTAAAAAAAACTTTTCGTCCATGCGAAAAGCACTACTATTATCAATAACCGTGACCCCTTGCCGCACTAAATCCAAAGAATGTTTTTTTGAAAAAGCGCCGCCAGCACTCATAAGAGCATAGTCATAGCCGCGCAGAGCATCTAAAGAAAAGGCTTGTATTTCAAGATTTTTGCCCCGAAATTCCAATCTTAAACCTTGTGATCTAGGCGAAGCAAACAGGCCGACTTCGCAGTTTTGAATTTTACTAGATTCCAAATCGTGAATCATCTCACGACCCACCGCTCCTGTTGCTCCAATAATAGCGATTTTCAAAGTCATCATTTACTCCTGAGGAATTTCGTCTTTATGATCAAGAAATGTTGCATCTTCATGGGGGGTGAAAATATCGTCTTCGTCCACGGGCTTACGACCTGCAATTGCCCACTCTAAAGGCCCGCTAAGAGCATAACTAAAAATTATTAAACAACTTACCACTTCTGGCTGGTAAGCTATCACTCCTAATAACGCAACAGACACCACAAGCATTTGAAAGGGTTTTATGGATTTTATTTTTAGCACTTTATGAGACCTGTAAACCACCGTACTAACCATTAAAACAGCCATCGAAAGCGCAATAAATAGCAGCGCATAACGTTTAAATTCTACCGTAAACCAGTCGGAGGCAATAAGTTGCCAGTGTTCCCAGTTGGCAGTTTTCGCTACCAATGGGTCAAGATCAACACTTAAGCCTATAAAACTCGCAACTGTAATAGCAGCCATCGGAATAGGCAATCCAGCAAAATCGCCAGATGTTTTGCCTATGCTACTGAGAACATTAAATCGCGCCAGTCTTAAAACACCACAAGCCATATAGAGAAAACACGCAATCCAGCCGAGTCGCCCAAAACTATGAAGACTGTACTGAAACATCATAAAAGCCGGTGCCACGCCAAAGCTCACCGCATCACAAAGCGAATCAAATTGCACACCGAATTCACTGGTGCCTTTGGTCAAGCGCGCAACCCGTCCGTCGAGCATATCAAAAACAGCAGCCAAAAAGATCGCGTACGCGGCCCACGCAAACTGCCCATTCAAAGACTTTATTATCGCAAAAAATCCCCAAAAAAGATTTCCTGCGGTAATCAAATTAGGAATAACGTAAATAGCGTTTCCGCGTAGGGGAGTCTTCATTTTCTAGCGGTTCTCCTCGGCTGTTGACTGCCGCAAATAAAGTGGAACGGGTTTTTCTAAAGTATAATTTAATTCTCTCGTCTCGAAATCATTCCAGACTTTGCTCAAAACTTCCACTAGTGAAATCTCAGCAAATTTTTTGCCTTGGTTTTGAAAATAAACCACTGCAAAGTCCCACGGTGAGATGATCGTGCAATTTTCAAGTTTTAGAATATCCTGCAAATCTGAAAGTTCAGAATGACCATCGGGATAAGAAATAAACCCCCTATCTTTTGTCGAAGCAAGACAAACGGGCTGACGAATAATTTTCGCGAACTCCGCAGATAAAGAATACGAAAAAAATCTGAACGTAGGATAATTGGCAGACAGCCCATATAGAAAGCTCAAACCAATGCGGATCCCTGTAAAAGACCCCGGCCCAGACCCACAAATTGCAGAATTCAAGGTTAAGACCTGGCGGTTATTTTTTTCGCAAAGTTCTAGTAGCGAATCGGAAATAAAATGCGATGCTGCACTGTGTTCGGTTAAAAAAACTTTATCGATTATTTTTCTTTGGCCTAGATCCAAAATTCCCAGAGCCAAACCACGCACCGAGGTGTCAATCAACAAGGTCCATGGGTTCACTGAAGACTGCCTTGAACACTTGTGAAAATCGCTTTCCAAAATCTTGACACATCATTATACATCGCAATAAAAACTAACGACAAAATCAATGCAAAACCAATTTTTTGATAATTTTCCAGAAACTTCTCCGAAACGGCCCGACGTCGTAATTTCTCGTAGAGCAGCATAATAAGCTGTCCGCCGTCAAGGGCAGGAATCGGCACTAAATTGACAACTCCTAAATTTATGCTTATCAATGCAGCCGAAACCATAAAAGCCTGCAGTCCCGCTTTAACAGAATCGCTAGCAACTTTTGCGATCAGTATTGGTCCGCCTAATGACTTTAAAGGCATTTGACCCGCGAAAAGCTGGCCTAAGGTGTACGCAATTCCTCCGATTTGCTTCACGGTTTCACGAGCTGAAAAACCCAACGCAGTTAAAACGTTATATTTTTCTATCAAATATTCGGGCTCAACTGACTCGGCAATGAATTTAGCTTTAAACGTATAAACAACCTCCACGCCTTGAGGCTTTTGCACATCAACAGGCTGAAGTTTTAAGTTCAAATATTGCAACACATCATGCCGCAAAATACCAATTTCGATTTCCGGTTTTTTATTTTTTGTCAGCGCTTCTGATAATTCAAAAATATGCCTCACAGGCACACGATCAAAATCCACCAGGACATCACCACGTTGAATTTCGGAAAGAGAAATTTCGGACTGACTGTCTAAAGTCAGCTGGCTACTTCGCACACCCAAAATTTTTTCTAAGTCAGGGCCTGATAGGGAATTTTTTTCTTTTTCAAAAGTTGTTAAATCTACAGAGACCACTCTGTCTGAAAGTTGCATTTCAACTTTTGCTACATTGAGATGGACAAGATTTGTCATTTCATCAATCCACTGTCTATATCCTTTTAAGTTTACAGTTTGGCTAAGAAATTTCAGACTTGCGACTTTATCACCTGTTTTTACCCCGAGTTTTCCTAAATATCCGTCTTCAGGAAATAGTGTCAAAACTGCGGGAGCTGTCGCCAAAGCCACTCCTGCTCGTCCCACTTTTTTCGTCCGGCCTAAAATATCAACTGCGTCTTTCGCGGCGGGGGTAAGCCGCACGGTTTTTTCTTGCTGATTTCTTTCAATAACAACCTCGACTTCTTTACCAGGAAGTCGTGACAAAGATGTTTCGAGATCGTACCAGTTTTTTATGGGATCATTTCCGATTTTTAAAACCCGATCTCCAGTCATAAGCCCGGCTTTTTCGGCTGGACTATCTGGCAAAATATCGCCCACATAGGCTGGTGGAAAATGAATTCCTTTAATTCCCAAGGCATAGTAGACAACAAACGCCAGCAGAAAATTAGCTATAGGACCAGCGGCAATAGTCAGTGCCCTTTTTCCCGCAGGTGCTTTGTAAAATTCACGCCCGCGAAGAGCTTCTGGAACGTCTTCACTTGGCGAAGACCCGTAAAATTTTACGTATCCGCCCAGAGGAATAAGCGACAGCCTGTAATTGGTTTCACCACGGGTAAAAGCGATGATTTTTGGCCCAAATCCAATCGAGAAAGTTTCGATAGCTATGCCACTCCATTTTCCCGCGAGGTAGTGACCAAGTTCATGGACAAAAACAAGCAAACCCAAAAGCACAGCTACAGCAATGACCGGATGACTTAGAAAATCAGACATAATAATTCACCTTTAAGATGAGTAAACTATCTAATGCACCACTTTAAATAATTTTAACATAAACCACAGTGCAGGTGCCGCAACGATGAGTCCGTCTACCCTATCAAGGATACCACCATGTCCGGGTAAAATCTTTCCCGAATCTTTTACCTGGGAAAATCTTTTAAATACGCTTTCAACTAAATCTCCAAGTTGTCCAAAAATTCCGACGATGGCGCCTGTAATGCCTGCAGCCCAAGGGGTTGCGAAATACTCGGGATTGAGATGACTAAATATAAAACTGGCAATCACTCCTGCAAAAAATCCAAAAACCGCACCTTCCCAAGTTTTCTTTGGGCTCTTATGCGGTGCTAATCTTCGATCACCAAAAATCTTCCGGCCCAAAAATCGACCGCCAAAATAGGCGCCGGTATCACTGGCCCAAACAATAGCTAATAGAAGCAGCAAAAATTCCGCCTTTGGCGCAGCTTCGTAAAGATCCCACATAACAATCCAGGGAAGTCCGCCGTAGCAAATACTAACCACATATGCAAAAACCCGAGCCATTTCTGCATCGATTCCTCGCGTCGCAAAAACCGCCATCAGAATAGCCAAAGTAAGCCCAAAAACAACAATTCCTCGACCAGACATTTGGGTGTCAATTACGGAAAACACAAAAATCACCATGGTCAAAACGGCCGCAAATAGCGCTAGTTGTATAAAGTGCTTGTGACTATAAACCTGTACGGGCTGATCGGTAGTGCGGATCGCCTTTGAAACTTCATCGAGACGTGGTAGCAGCATGATCGCGGCTTCATAAGTAGCGGCCATTGCTGTCAACGTTAAAAAAATTAAAACACCGATTTTAGGGCCGGCAATAAATAAATATAAAACCAACGGCAGTAAAAAAATTGCGGTAAAAATTCGTAAAATCAACATTCGTTAGGCCTAACGTTCGACACTAATGCCAGAAGTTGGCAAAGCGGCAGTAAGCGATTCGTGTGCTGTTTCGAGATTTTTTTCTTGAATTTTTCCAAATCGCCGGTCGCGTGTTGAGTAAGCATTTAATGCTTTAGCAAATTCCGCTTTATTAAAATCAGGCCAATGCACATCCGTAAAATAAAATTCCGTGTAGGCCAGCTGCCATAACAAAAAATTTGAAAGTCTTTGCTCGCCACTTGTTCGAATCAGCAAATCAGGGGGTGGCAAATGGGATGTCTGCAAGTGAGCATTAAAATAATTTTGGTCAATTTCGCTAGCCTGGATTTTTCCCGTTGCAACATTTAAAGAAATCTGCCGACAGGCTTCCACTATTTCTGAACGAGCGCCATAACTTAAAGCCACATTTAAATTCAAACCGGTGTTTTTATCTAATGCTCGAGTAGTTTCCGAAACTATCTTCTGCGATTTTGTGGGCAGCTTGGTAATATCTCCGATAGTTGAAAAGCGTACATTTTTAGCATTTAGTTCGGCCCTTTCGCGTTGTAGGTACCGATCTAAAAGGCCTAAAATAAAATCCACTTCAGGCTTCGGCCTGCCCCAGTTTTCTTCGCTGAAAGCAAATAATGTGAGCACTTCTATGCCCATTTCACCCGCGAGTTCAACCACATCGCGAACGCTGTCGACTCCTTTTTTGTGACCAAAAATTCGCGATTCGCCGCGTTTTTTCGCCCATCTACCGTTTCCGTCCATAATAATAGCCACATGGCGAGGAATCTGAACGCTAGGTTTAACTTCATCGTCAGTTCGAGATTTTGCATAAATTTTAAGAAACTGTCTCACCATTTTAATATCGTCTGCCAGTCAATTCATAAAATAAAATGTTCAAGGTAGAAACTTACCAAATGACACTGTGAGAAGAAAGAAGATATTCTGTACCTCGGGTCATTGGTGGCAATTATTTTTAAGGTCTTGTAAATTTATGCCTGGAATATTTTATTTTGCGGCAAACGCAATTGGCAATCCAAAAGACATAAGCTCGCAAGCTCTGGAGCTGCTTAAAACATGTGATGTAGTGTGCTTTGAAGAAGATCGCGGCGCCCGGGTTGCATTAAAACAAGCGGGAATTCATCGTGACTACTTTAAATTCACTGAGCATAGGGAACAAGCGACTTTAAGTGAACTTCACAGCGCGCTGCAAAATAATCAAAGCGTCATCTACATGAGCGATCAAGGGGCTTCGAACGTTGCCGATCCCGGACAAGATTTAATAGCTCTTGCGAATTCTTGCGGGGCTCGAATTCGGATCGTTCCTGGGCCAAGTAGTATTACAGCTGCGCTGATGGCTTGCCCGTTTGACGGCAAAAAGTTTTATTTTGGCGGATTTTTACCACGGGAAAAAAACCTGCGCGAACTCGAATTAAAAAACATCTCTGCCAATATTTTTCACATGCTTATTTTTCTTGAAACTCCTTATCGAAGAGATGTGTTCTTGGAATCAGTGTTAAGTGTCATTAAAAACACAAGACGGGTATTTTTAGCATTTAATATTTCTTGTGAAGACGAGAAGTATTTTACAGGTTCAGCGGCAGAATGCGTTGTGTTTTCTAAAGGGTTACCCAAAGATTTAAATTTTGTTTGCATACTGGAAGGTAAATTAAAAAAATAATATGAATTGGACACAAAAAAATTCTCAAAAGCTTTTTTCGCAGGCAAAAAAAATCATTCCGGGCGGAGTGAACTCACCGGTTCGAGCTTTTGGCAATGTGGACGGGGAGCCTCTATTTATGACTTCTGCACGTGGGGCTTATTTGACCGACGCGGATGGACAAAAGTATGTGGACTATATAAATAGTTGGGGTCCTGCAATATTGGGGCATGCTCATCCGGAAGTTCTGATCGCGATAAATTCCGTTATGCAAAATGGGTTGACTTTTGGCGCACCGACAGAACTTGAAACTAAATTGGCCGAAAAAATTCAAAAGGCGCTTCCAAGTCTCGAAATGATGCGTATGGTTTCTAGCGGAACAGAAGCCTGCATGGCAGCTTTGAGAGTCGCAAGAGGATATACCAAACGCAGTAAAATTTTAAAATTCGAGGGCTGTTATCACGGACACGCGGATTTTTTGCTGGTAAAGGCAGGATCAGGAGCTGCTACTTTTGGAACACCAACAAGCCCGGGAATACCTTTGGGCACCGCGGCAGAAACATTGGTTTGTCCGTACAACGATGTCGAAAAATTCGCGGAAATTATGCAGCGCGAAGGCGACCAGCTTGCAGCCGTTATTTTAGAACCTATTGTCGGAAATTCGGGCTTTATAAGGCCCTCCAAAGAATTTTTAGAGTCGCTGCAAAAGCTATGTTCTGCTCATGGAAGTTTACTGGTTTTTGATGAGGTTATGACGGGGTTTCGAGTTGCGTGGGGTGGGGCACAAACATTATTTAATATCGTTCCCGATATGACAATACTCGGAAAAGTAGTTGGCGGAGGGCTTCCTTTAGCAGTTTATGGAGGAAGAAAAGAAATCATGTCGGTGGTTTCACCAATCGGTCCTGTGTACCAAGCGGGGACGTTGTCTGGTAATCCACTAAGTGTCACCGCGGGATTAAAAACTCTTGAAATTTTGGAACAAGATGATGTTTTCGGAAAACTTTCCAAATCAACAGCTTTACTGGTAGCTGGTTTAAAAGCGGCTGCCACTCAATGTGATATTCCTTTTGTAACGGATTCCCAAGGTGGTATGTTTGGTTTCTTTTTTAGCGAGAAGACCGTATGCAATTTCGCAGATGCGGCCAATGCTGATCAAAATTTATTTAAAGAATTTTTCTGGGGCATGTTAAAAAAAGGTTTTTATTTTGCGCCTTCGTCATACGAAGCTGGCTTTGTTAGCGCGGCCCATACCAGTCGCGATATCGAGGACACAATTTCTGCAGCCCGTGAAGTTTTTGCGACCTTACGCAGATGAGTTTTATGAAGCCTCCTTGGCGCTGTGCTTGGATTGATTATTTAAATATTCTGCCTGTAAAAATAGAGCTGCAAAAACTTTGCAATGTTGATTTTATAACTGGACATCCTTTGGAGATAAACGCAATTTTGGCTGCACGAAAAGCCGATTTTGGAATAACGTCGTCGATTGCTTATCTCTTAAATAATCCAGTGCGTGAGAATTTTATTGCTTATGGAATAGGCTGCAAAGGAGCTGTTCAAAGCGTTTATTTTGGTTTTAAAAACGCTGATAAAGAATATTTATGGATGAAATCTCAAAAAGAAAGCCTTATAGAATTTGTTGTGAAATTTGGAGTCAAGAAAATAGTCGAATTTACAGAATTTAGAAAACCACCAGATGGTTTTTCTGTACAATTTACCAAAGCCTCAGAAACAAGTGTGGCTTTAGCAAAGATCTTTTTAGGACTTTTTTCGGGTGAAAAAATCCCGGAAGCGTCTGTAACAAATCACATTCAACTTCTTATCGGTGATGAAGCTTTAATCCGACTGCCGGAATTTGATGCGATTTTGGACTTATCAGAGATGTGGCACGATGTTACTGGTTTGCCTTTTGTTTTTGCGCTGTGGCAGATTTACGGATGTAATGAACTTAAAGAAGTGATAGCCGAAGCTTCGGAAAAAGCCAAAAAAAACCTAGCCAAGGATGTCGGTCAGTATGTTTTTGAAAAAAAAATTCTAAATACGTCGGGTGTATTAGTAGATTTGGAAAGCTACTGGTCTTGTTTGGACTACAAATTGACTCCGAGTCATTTGCAAGGACTAGAATTATTTTTCACGCTCTATAAAATAATGTCTTTCTAAGTCCTTAGGATTAGTAATGAATTTTCGATATGCTTTCCCATGGCTTTTTTATTGCTTATCCTTGTGCTCGAACAATTAATTTCTCACGGGGTCACAACGTCGAAGTGGATCGTGCGAATTTCTAACGTAAAAAAAGAAGTGACAAGGCTCAAAGAATGTTTTTCTAATATGCAGTTAAATTCTTTTCAAACTGAAGGCCGAATCGTTGAAAATACTTTGCAACAAATTTACCTGAGGCTTTTTTTTCGGTCTGGAGACAATGAGAAGTTTTCTCGAAGCCGTTTGTATGAATTGTCTTTATTTAGAAAGCTTAATTTACGGGTGGACGAAGATCTCAATCATATAAAATTTAAAACCGCTTCCACGGCGGCAATCATTGTTGTTCTGCAAATATTTGTTCTGATAACCGCACCAGAGCAGACTTCTCCCGGTGGCTTCGGTTTTTTGGCTTATATCTTTATCCCGGGGGCTGTTTTTTTCAAGATCGGCAATCTTATTTTTTACCGCAAAGTTATTCTCGAATTTTCTTTTTACAAAATTTGGCTTCAAGACGCGAATGCTGCGGCTGAAGAGCCTTTAAAATCTTGCCAAAACCAGGCTGGCAGCCCGTTGCGGGAAATTCTCGCACTGAAAAAAAAGCACCAAACACGCATGCGGCAACTTATCCCTGCGATTGAATTAATTTATTTTTTACTTCTGGGGGCATCGTTCGCAGGACTGGTTTTAGAAAAGTATGCCGGTTCGTTTTGAGTATTTTATAAATTTAGACTAAAATAAAAGAAACATCTCAAGGTAGTAAAAAATTATGAGTTCACAAGCAAGTAGAAAGCAACGCGATATTCGAACAATTGTTATCGAGCCATTTAAGCAAATTAAATTTGGCATCTACGTTATTAGTATGACACTCGTTTTTGTGGTTTTTACCAGCTTGATGTTTCTGTGGGCGTTTCGCGAGCAGTACCAACATGTGATGAATATTTTTAATGTGGCCGAAATGGGCGCTCAGATGGAGCTGATTACAAACGATATTTTTGCGAGGAACATTAAAATTATCGGAAGTTTTTTCGTCTTATTTACGCTGCTTGAATTTTGGATTGTTTTTAAATTGACACACAGGTACTACGGCCCGCTCGTTTCAATCGAGCGCTTTGTAGAAGAAATGACGGTCGGCGATTACAGCAAACGAGTTATCATCCGCCGTCACGATGAGTTGCATCGATTGACAGGCAAACTGAATGCTATGGCCGAAGCTCTAGAACATCGTTAAAAGTTATTCCCAATGTTTAGAGCTTTCGAACTCACCTAAATTCCCAACGAAATTAATTGAGCTAATTCGCTAATCGAAGGGATATGGCGTATCTCCCGGGTCGTTTTAATTTCGCTAATCATAGCATCATTCCAACCACCAATCCAAATTCGGGTGGATTTAGGCAAACTGCGGTCGATATGAGAAATATATTCAAAAATCGATTCTTTTTTAATTCCAGGATCAAGTACAGTTGAGCCAATAACCACAAGGTTTGTATTTATGCTTCGTGCCGCATGAGCCAATGCAATTGAGGGCAAATGTGGCCCAAGGTAAAAAGACTTTATTCCTGCTAATGCAAATAATATTGCCGAACTTAAAATCCCAAACTCGTGAAAGTCTCCTTCCATTCCAGAAATCGTTACCGAAATCTGGCGCTCGTGATTCTTATCTAAGCTCGACAACGATCGTGTCAGCGTATAGTACATGTACATTAGTTCAGATTTCACAATGGCAGATAACGCATGTTCTTGCGCAATATTTAAAATTCCGGCTTCTATCAACTCCGTCAGATCTGACATAGTCGGTAAAATAATTTTTAAAACAAAATCTTTTGCGCTGTACTGCAGTCTCTTGGCAGCCAGAAAAGTTGAAACAGCTTCGACCTCATAATTTGTTAAAAGTTGCAAAATCTTTTCGCGTATGGCTAATCCTTCATCGGATAAAACCTCGCGTACTCGTCCGGCCGAAAGCGATATCTGACTAATTTGGGATAGGGCGCCGCCTAATAATTCCCGCAGATCTTCCGTGGGTCTTTTTGCAATGGAGCTAATCGCGTGGCCTTGCTTTATCAACTCATGCAGAATTCGGACTCGCGTCAAATCTTCATTAGTATAAAATCTTCGACCGTTTTCTAATCGTTTAGGAACCACAGCTCCGTAACGTCTTTCCCAAGCCTTGAGTGTATTGGAATTGACCCCTGCGAGGTTTTCAACGGCTTTAACGGAATAAGTGTCGTGATTTAGATTCGAATTTAAAACAGCTCCCATACTCTAAACTCCTTTTCCAACCCGAATTGTTTAATCTGCATCGGTTTGGTTACTACTTTATACTACAAGTTCTATGCAGTATCAAGAGTTTCAAAGAGATAGTTGGTTTTTGTTTAACCATTGATATCTTCGGCAAACAGAAAGTAACTTTCTTCTAAGGCATCGAATTCTAAGGGTTTATTGCAAGTTGGGCAATTCAGTTGGGGAGAAATTTTGTCTTTTAATTGCTTAAGATTTTGCAATACATTGATTTTGCAGATCAGTTCCCCGTGCTCTGCACAATAGTACGGTGCTGCAAAAGAGCTAATAGCGGCCTCTCCTAGGGTGTCTGGAACAAGATTGATCTGGTCGATCATTGTAATAGAGCAATTTATAAAAGTAATGCGCCCCAGTGGATTCATATCTTTCATAAAATGAACCCACTCGCGAATACCGCAAGAGTTGAAGTTGTTAATTTCACCTAAGTCAAAAATAATATCTTTGGCTGCTATTCGCAGTATTTCTTGTTGCTTAAAATTTTCATCGACTCCGCCGGTAAAAGTATAAGTGACGGTAGCGTCGGATTTTTCAATTTTTATTTCAAGATTTTTAAATTTAATATTTTGTAACATTTATTTTAAAACTCGAATGGGAAAATACGATCCGATGTTGTCTTTAAATTCTCCGGTTTGGTCTTTATCTCGGCATAACCAACTGCCGTCACCCTTGACATCAAAACACTCTTGATTTCCCGTTCGGCAAAAGGCACTTTTCATAGCTTTTTCGGGTTCGGGATCTTTGGAAATCTGGGTCCGCGTTCCTAGCCATTTTGAAGTCCCTTTTTCGACAAAAGTTTTCAATCTCGGAAAAGCTTCATTAAAACACGATGCAGCGTATTTAGGGCCTTCGATAAATTTATCGATTCGGTAGCGCTCTACCAAAAAATCCTTGGAAGTGATTTTATCCCCTATCACTGAACTAGATATAATGTAGATAAATTGATTGTCAGATCTTTTTGCCTGACATTCACAATCCAAAACATCTTTTTCTATGGATTTCGACGAATAATCTGAGCCAAAAGGATTTCCGATTCCAATCAGAAATGAAAAACTCCCGGATAGTGTAGTCTTGTAATCGTTACTTGAGTTTTTGCTATCTGAAAATTTACTAAAATTCTGAGATTCCAAAAGAAATTCTACAGGCGCCACGCAGTCAAAATTACTTGCTGAAGATGTGATTTCATCATTTTGACACTCTGAAACTATTTGCTCTGGATTTGAGTTATCACTCTCTTTTGATTTGCTTCCGTCTTTTTTTAGCAGACACCCAACAAACAAAAAACTGCCAACCGAAATAATAAATATTTGACGCATCGTTGTCGACTCCTCCGTTGAGATTCGGAGATTTAATTCAAAAACTTTAAATTTTAAATATAAGTAATTGAAATCACTGCATTTAGTTGGTGTTGTGACTTGGGAGGAAATTCCCTATCGTGTCCAAATTTTTTTCTTTGTACCATTAAAAATGGAATTAATTAGAAATTTTCCAAGAAAACATTAAAACTCGCTGTAACGATTGCGTGAATCGAATTCAGGTCGATTTTTTCCTGGGTGTCTGCCAATTTATGCCAGACACCCAGGTTGTTGAAGTCTATAATATCTACACTTGGGATTTTTTTCGCCAAGAAGGGCAAATGATCGTCGGCTATCGCTGATGAAAATTCCGCCATAGGAATTTTTACCGCGCGCAGATTTTTCTCGGCCAAGTTCAACAGCTGGGTGTCTGAAAAGGAATCTCGGGATATAATCGGATTCTTAGAGCCGATCATATCGAGTACCAAAACAGCTTGTATTTCTTCTTCAACCTTAAAAAACTCTCGGGGCAAGCTCCAGCCACCGCTTAAACTGCGTAAACTTTCAGCAAGTTGACGACTTCCGTAGGTGTTATCTTGAAGTTTGGCTGGGTGTCTGCGAAGCCCGTCGTCCCAACCATCTAGCTGGGCCTCTTCTCCATCGAAAAACCAAATATACAACGAACAACCACGCAGCACTAAATCGTTATGGTTTAAACTTTTCGCCAAACTTACTGCTAAACTTGCAAGTCCTGCGGTCGATGATCCACTGTCGTTTGCACCAAGATAGCCACCTGGCTCGGAAATAATTTTGGTATCACTATGAGATCCTAAAGCTACGGCACAATTTTTTTTCCCAGGAAAGCGCAGTAACAAATTGAAACCATTTTTTGAAATAACATCTGCTAGTACCGAGGGTCCAGGCATTAGTGACACAGGATTTGGGGTGCGCGCAGAAAATTCCTGCATATAAATTTCAATACTTGCTTTCCGAAACACTTCAGCCAAAGTGCGCACCAGCTTTTCTTGCGCTGTAGATCCAAAGGGATGAGGAATCGCCGTCATTTCCACCAGAAACTTACGCGTATGCTCTTCTTCCAAATGTAACTTAAACCCATCTCGTGGGCATAAACATGCGCTTAGGCAAAACCCGAAGATATAACTTACCCGCCCCAATTTACCGTGTCGGCCGCGAAAAATAATATTTTGCAGTGCTGCCAAGTTCTTCTTCGATTCGGAGCAGTTGATTGTATTTTGCTATGCGATCACTCCGGCACAATGATCCGGTTTTGATTTGGCCGCTATTCACCGCAACCGCTAAATCGGCGATGGTTGAATCTTCAGATTCACCTGAGCGATGAGAAATCATCGTAGTGAAGCCGGCAGTCTTCGCAAGTTCTATCGTCTCTAGAGTTTCTGTCAGAGTGCCGATTTGATTCAATTTTATCAAAATAGAATTAGCGGCTTTTTCGTCAATCCCTCGCTGCAGCAATTTTGCATTGGTCACAAATAAATCATCACCCACAATTTGAATGTTCTTGCCGATCTTTGCGGTCAATTGGGAAAACCCCGCCCAATCTTCTTCAGCGAGTCCGTCTTCAATAGAGATAATGGGATATTTGCCCGCTAATTCACACAAAAAATCAACCATCTGTGCAGTATTTAAAGATCTATTCTCCCCAGCTAAA
The DNA here is from genome assembly GCA_043757325.1 of bacterium. GTDB lineage: Bacteria > Bdellovibrionota_B > Oligoflexia > Oligoflexales > RGVZ01 > JAYVPO01. The sequence continues at coordinate 7,563 of JAYVPO010000032.1, read as the reverse complement.
ATATATTTTCCATCAGCAAAAAAAGACGAACTTGCCACATCCAATGCCAGCGCAATATCTTTGCCGGCCTTGTATCCAGAGCGCTCGATGGCCTCCAAAATAATTTCAAGTGCTTCGCTATTTGAGCCTAAATCCGGGGCAAATCCACCTTCGTCACCGACACCCGTGGCGAGTTTTCTATCGTGCAATACTTTTTTCAAATTATGAAACGTCTCCGCTCCATATCTTAGGGCTTCACGAAAAGTTGGAGCACCAATCGGAACAATCATAAATTCTTGAAAATCGATGCTGTTTTGTGCGTGCGCTCCTCCGTTGATAATATTCATAAATGGAATAGGCATTCGACAAGCCCGAGCGCCACCAATGTAGCGATATAATGGCAGGGCTTTTACTTCTGCTGCGGCTTTTGCACAGGCTAAAGATACACCTAGAATTGCGTTAGCTCCAAGATTTGATTTATTTGGCGTGTCATCAAGTTCGATCAACAATTCATCGATTTCTACCTGGGCACTCACATCAAAACCAATTAATTTTGGTGCAATCAAATCGCTCACATGCCGAACAGCTTTTAGAACGCCTTTGCCCTGATAGCGATTCTTGTCGCCGTCACGCAATTCGTAGGCTTCGTGAATTCCCGTTGAAGCACCGGAGGGAACGATAGCACGTCCGTAAATGCCGCCTTCCGTTATCACTTCAACTTCGATGGTAGGGTTCCCGCGCGAGTCTAAAATTTCTCGACTTAAAATATGGGCTATATTTGTAGACATTTTATTTCGACCTTATAAATAACGTTCATGTTGTAAAATCAGACCATCCAGTTTAAAATTTGGGAAGTTCTTTTTTTTATTTTTTTATCCGAAAGGGTTATATTTTAATGTCAGACAAAAATTTCACCGAGAAAAAATGGCGAGAACTCATCGCTAAAACCTATGCTTGGGCCGATTCTGTTCAGCTCACAACCGGTACCGAAGTACTTGAAAAATCTCTGGTCGCCCTTGCTTTAGGAGAATCAAAAGAACCCGACGCACCGTTAACATTAAATGCCAAAGGTCTTGCCGAATCCGTCAAAGAGAAAGTTTTGAACAGTCTTTCCCTATGTCATTGGAAAGGTCAAGGTTCCCAAACAGTTGTCATCGACGGCACAGCTTATTTAATATGCGCTCCGACCAAAACAAAAACAACCATGCAGCAGAAGTCGAGAGCTTTAGGTCTTGAATTTGCAAAATTTGTTAAAGCCAATCAGCCAGAAAAATTAAGCATTTTTAAACCCGAAGGATTTTGCACAACCGAAATTTTTATGGGCCTTTCCAGTGGGCTTTATGCGCCATTAGGCTTTAAAGGCCATCCCGAATCTTCCACCAAAGGCGCCTTACCTAAAAAAATTCAACTCGTGCATTCTGATGCGACGCTAGATGAAATCGAACATGTAAAACATCTTGTAAAATGCAGTTCATTTGTGCGGTTTCTACAAGATGCTCCGCCAAATTATTTAGACCCGGTTAAGTTTGCAGAAATTGCCGAAGATATTTGTCGTGAGAATTCTTTGGAATTTAAAATTCACAACAAGGAAGAGCTTAAAAAACTTAAAATGGGTTCCTTTTTAAGTGTGAACGGTGGTTCCATTACCGAGCCGCGTATGATTGAAATTAAAATTCCTGGTAAAAATTCTGCTAAAACAATTTCTTTTTGCGGTAAAGGATTAACGTTTGATGCCGGTGGTTTGAGTTTAAAACCATCTGCTGGTATGGAAGATATGAAATTTGATATGTCAGGTGGTGGTGCGGTTCTTGGAACAGCGCTTTATCTCGCAAAATTTAAACCCGCGAAAAACATCGTTTGTATGATCGGTGCCACAGAAAATTTGGTGTCTGGTGGTGCCACGCGACCCAGTGATGTAGTTGTGGCAATGAATGGAAAAACCATTGAAGTTTTAAATACCGATGCCGAAGGACGACTGGTTCTGGCTGATTTACTGCATTACACAAATGTTTTTCACAAGCCAGAATTGATTGTGGATATTGCGACCCTAACCGGCGCGGCTTTAATGGCCCTTGGCACTGTTGGATCTGCGGTTTTGTCTAACGATGAAGCCTCTGCAGCCTTGGTTTTGGAGCGCGCTAAATCTGTTGGCGAGCCTATGTGGCAGTTGCCGATCTGGCCAGAGCTTGAAAATGAAGTTAAAGGGACTACCGGTGATTTGCAAAATATCGCTAAACCAAGTGTAAAAGCTGGAACGATTATGGGAGCAGCTTTTTTGCAGGAATTTGTGGGCAAAACAAATTGGGTGCATCTCGATATCGCAGGCACCGCTAATGATTGCAGGGCCGTCGGTTATCCTACGACCGGAGGTTGTGCTTACGGTATGCGCACTTTGATTCAAATTGCTTTGAAAGAATAGTGTGTTAAAAGCGCGTCAAAAATTTAACAACTCAAATAATAAAATTCCGAAAAAAAACACCCCCAGCCACTTAAATAATGTTCTTGAGGATATTAATTTTGTGGTTTTTGATCTAGAAACCACTGGGGGAAATCCGCAAAAGAATGGTCTTACTGAAATATTTGCAATTAAATTTTGTTTAAACAAAGACGTCAGCAAAACCAATCCAAAAGATTTTGAAACGTTTCACTCTCTAGTAAATCCCCAAATGCGTGTTCCTCCGATCGTGCGCCGCATGACCGGAATCGACAACAATATGCTGGTTGATGCACCCGTTGTCCAAGATATTTTTCCGCAATTTTTAGATTTTGTGGGTGATGCATGTATCGTCAGTCACAATGTCCAAGGTGATTTGAAGTTTTTAAAGCATTTTGCCCTGCAAACTGCCAAAAAAAATCTGCAAAATTTTTTTCTATGTACGCACTTACTTGTGGAAAAGTTAGTTCCTGAAGCGCCTGTAAAATCTGTCAAGGGACTCGCGCAATTTTTCGAATTAGGAAATAAAAATTTCCACCGCGCCGAAGCCGATGCGTTTGTGACTCTAGAAATTTTTAAGATTCTACTCGTACGTTTGCAATCTAAAAGCATAAAAACCCTTGAAGATGCTTTGCGTTTTCAAAATGACAAAGAAAACCTTGCAAAGATCGGTTGGAGTGTTCCGGAAAAGTCCTTAGAAAATCTTCCTAATACACCGGGTTTATTTAAACTTTTCGATCGAGAGAGAAAGCTTTTATTTGCCGCAAGTTCTTTTTCTATCCAAAAAGATATTGCCCGCCTGCAACGGTCAGATCAGGTACCAAAACCTCTAGCAAAAGTTGTTCTCAAAACAAACGATATTCAGTTTGACCGTTACAGTAATCTGTTTGAAGCTATGTTGGCTGAAGTGGAACTTGTTACAAGTTCTCACAAGACCGTTTTGGATCCTACTGTGTGGCACCAGCGCAATTTATATTTTTTGTGTTTTAGCGAAGTCCAACATGAAAATTCAGACAGTCAAATTGAGCTTGAGATTTGCCCGCTAAAGCCAGGTATCATAGGAGCTTTAGGGCCCGTTTATGATCGCGCCAGGACTTTTTCTGATTTAGAAAAGCTTGCCCGTGAGCTCCAATTGGTGCGCCGAAAAGAAAGTATTTTAATCCCGCACGAACTTGTTGCTGAAGTAAAGCAGCGCTTAACCCAACAGCAAGCAACTAATAATCCTATAGGGCAAATGATAAAATTTCTGAGTGACATAAGCAGGAAAATTCTGCAAATATTTAACAATTCTAGAAGCCGTCAACCGCTTCAAATTGGTTCCACATCGCAACCCGCCAAATTTAAATCCTACGAGGATATTTTTACACTGTCAGGATTGCTTGCAATTTCATGTAATAGTATTGGCGGATTCAAAATTTTTCCGGTGGCTCAAGGCCTTCCTTTAGATCCCATAAGTGTGCGGGGCGCTAATCGCGAAAACTTACAGAAAAATCTGCTAATAAATTTAAAAACCCAGGGAACTTACGAGGATTTATTAAATACATTCGAGTCCGGCCCCGATCTAAATTGCTTATCAGAAAGTGAGGCCAAAAAGATGTCTGTGATTCAGTGGTGGATTCAGTCTCAGGCCCAAGACGGTCTTGTAAAAGATGAAAATTTAAAAAAAGACGCGTCTAGTTTGTTTATTTCAGCAGCGGAGCTTGCTAGAATTGAGATGAATGAATCGCGGCGTAATTAATATTTGGGGTGAATTTTAGTGATTTATATTTTATATTTTTTAAGTTTTTCTGCACAGGCCACGACGAAATCGCACTGTAAAAGTTCAGAAGTTGTAGTTTTTTCCTGCGAGCTACAGACGTCATCCAAAAATCCGCGGCGCGAAGTGTTGTCCTACTGCACCGATAAAAATTTTACCTATTTGCAACTCCGACTGGGGCCCGTTTCTGCGCCGCATTACCTTTTGCCTAAAGATTTAAAAGACAGTCTCACGAAATTTGCGTTTGGAATGCACACCAGACCGGGAGGGCATAGTGTGGCCTTGGCGTTTGCCGATCCAGGGGTGTTACCTGCAAAAGAATGGACTTTGGATGCTGGTTTTGAGACTGGTCAAAAAGGCTCGAGTGATACCGAAACCCAAGATTATTCGTTAGATATCACCGAAGTAGAAAAGGAAACTTCGCAAGAGCAGGTTTGCGTCGGTGCCGTGGATGATCATATTGATTCAGCTTCAAATCATGTGCGAAGACTCGATTACTTTCAAATTTTAGAAGGTATTTTACCACGCAAGGAAAATCAAATAGATGAAGTCGCAGCTGCCAAAGCACTTTTAAAAGAACTTCAGGAAGAAAAATCTTGGTTAAAGAAGCTTGTAGGCGAATATTTTAGTTTGAACGAAGCTTTATTTCAGCACGGGCTTACTCTTGATATCGACGGCGATGGCAAAGACGATCACTTGTTTTTTGTACAAAATGTGGATATTAAAAAAATCGAAAGTCACTTTAAAAATCTGCGAATTGTAAAAGCACAGACTTCAGGGAATTTTAGTCAAGGATTACTGTTTTCTTTTAGTTCGACCAAGAGCCAGCCTGAATTAATTTATTTTACGGGTCTGGAAGAATTTAAGTTGAAAAATTTTAGGTCCGAACAGTTTGCGAGCATTAAACAATCTGAAATCGATGCTTCTTATCTTTGCAAAAGTGATGGCCTGGTGGCAGACACCCCGTCGGGAGATTTTATTATCTGCAAAACTTCCGCAAAGCCTCCGCAAGACTATTTATGGAAAAAAGCGCAGACCAATCCTTGACAGGATAAACCGGGGAAAAAACCATGTTGTTAAAGAAATTCGAAATGGACGGAAAAACTTTTTTGACCCGACTTGTTGGAGCGAGTTTAGTAATTGGACTCTGTATTGTGTGTGATCAGCTGTCAAAAGACTGGGCTATTGCAACGTTGCAAAATCGCCCACAGAAGTTTTATTTGGGCGGATTTCTAAAATTTTTATATGCCGAAAACACCGGCGCCTGGGGAAGTATGGGAAGTGGACTTCCTGAGCCTTGGCGCTATATTTTGCTAACCATCGTTCCGATATTATTTTTATTTGGGCTTTTTGTTTTCCTGATCACGCGCAAAGATTTAAAAACTTACGAATCTTTTTGCTACGCCCTTATTGTTGGAGGTGGTGCTGGAAATTTAATTGACCGAGCCATTCACGGTTTTGTGGTGGATTTTTTATGGATGGGTTGGCCGCAATTGGGAACGAATATTTTTAATGTTGCCGACGTTTTAATTATGACTGGAGTGATTACTCTACTGCTTTGGCAGCTCCTTTTCGACCGCCCCTCACCACTTCGTTAAATTGACGATAACCGCGTTGCTAGTAACTCAAAAATGCTCATTTACTAGTAAGTAAACTCCGCTTTTTTCGTCACGTCGCGCCTTGTTCTCCTCAATTTACCGTAGTGGTGTCAGCCGCTGACGTGCCAAAGACTACTGATGGTTATGCGATAGGATACTGCGCAGATACAATGTGGATGCAATATCAGTGCATGTTAAAAATCTATTATTGAAAATGATAATGATTTTCACTCTCATGTAAGTATCGAGAATAATTGCTTTTTTTAAGTATAGAGATGGAGATTTGTTCTAAATTAAGTCAGTATGGAAGTGATTCGAATTTAAAACGTTAATTAGGAGATACCCAATGTCCAAAGAAAAATCATCCATCGATCGCAGAAAGTTTTTAGCTGGTGCCGGAGCAACATTTATTGCTTTGCCTTTTTTAGGTAAGATTTTATCGTCCACGGAAACTTTTGCAGCCGACTGTAAGGAAGTAGACGCAAAAAATCCAGTGGCCAATGCGTTAAAATATGTTTCAAAGTCGCCAGATCCTAAAAAACTGTGTTCTAACTGTGTGCAGTTTAAAGAAGAAAAAAGCTGCCCAAATATGGGGAAATGCACCATGATCACGGCCGGTTTGGTAAATAAGGGTGGCTATTGCAACTCTTGGGCGAAAAAAGCTTAGTGCATCGTTTGCCGGAAGGAATTTTTTTCGATCTCGACGGAACCCTGGTTGATTCGCTTTGTGACTTAATCAACGCGGCAAACAGGGTTTTGGCAAAATACGCGCCCCAAAAAAACTTGGTCCAAAAAGATTTTTTCCGCGCCGCCATCGGTGATGCGTCAAAGATTTTTATTTCCAAGATTTTTGCCATTAAAGATCCCCAAGAAATTAGTTATTACGAGAAAATTTATCACGAAGATTATGCATTAAACTGCGCCGTTGACACCGCACCCTATCCTGGCATTATCGAGCTTCTGCAGGGATTAAACTTAAAAAAAATTCCTCTGGTAGTCATCAGCAATAAGCCGGTCGAACTTGTGCAGAAAATTTTGTCCACATTGAAACTAGCTGACTATTTTGCAGCTATTTTGGGCGGGGATTCTGCCGAATTTCCAAAACCGCATCCGGCCCTTTTAAAACTAGCTGAAAAGAGCCTGGATGCTTTCACAAATGCAAATAATATTTTACACATCGGAGACGGCACTCAAGACATCCAAGCCGCTAAGAATTTTGGCTGCAAATCTTGTTGGGTAAGCTGGGGGTACAACCAAGACCACTCTCTAGGGCCTGATTTTATTGCCCACGAACCCGGAGAAATCCTTCAGAAAATTCTTCCCGAAGTGCGAAAATTTCAAAGATAATTTGAACATGCGCAAAAACTAAAAACGGTTGATGGAATCTAATCGCTGCTGCTGTACACCAAAGATTCTTAAGGTAAAGGAGTGTATTTGCCGCGCGCTAACGATCAAGCCTGGCGCACTTTCACAGCAAGTGATTCTCTTTGGCCAGGATCTTTGGTGTCATCCTATGTCGTTTTTAATTATACGAATGTCGTTTCTATAAGCCTATCTCTTCGTAGAATTCTTTGAACCTACCCTTCCAATTCGGACTTCTTCAATAGTCTAGATTTTTTGAGTTAAGATGATAATAGAATTAAACACACTTCTTGAAGAAGGGGGTGAAGGGGGCAATGGCATTCGGCTAAGGAGTTGAGCATTTTTTTTGTTTTGCTTTAACTCTATTTCTATATTTTTGCGAAACGGGAGTTTTTGTTTCTCTAGGATAAGATCTAGCCTGTCGAAATCGACAG
>JAYVPO010000031.1:0-2589 GCA_043757325.1 bacterium | reverse complement strand
AGATTTTTCACAACACTGACGGGCTCGGTTCATTTGCTCCATGCACCCGAAATGAAGATAGATTCATTGAAAGTAATGTTTCAAAAAATTATCTACGATGGGCTAGTCGGCCACTACTTTTTGGAGCAGTTTAAAGTTACATATGACCTTGAAAAATCTGAAATGATTTTTAGAAAACCCACGAATAAAGGCGCACCTTAGCGTGCATTTTCCATAGCCTTTGTGGAGACGGGACACGCCTGCTCTACCGAACACTTTTTACACCGCAAACAAGTGTCATTGGTAACGCAATTGCTAAGTCACAACCGCAAATTATCCAAATTCCTAAAGCGTTTAAAGAGTTGCTGACAAAAAATTTCAGATCCGGAATTGCAAGAAAACAAATTTTTGAGATTTAAACGAATATTCAAGGAACTTTTTGAAGCTCGCAACAAGTAAGAAAGCACCGAGCATTAATTCAGCGAAAAGATCGTTTCTTCGACTGAACAAATGGAGTGAGGTTCTGATTTCATCGCTTCAAAAATCTATCTCAGATGATTTTTCAACAGCGAGATGACTCGTCTCAGTCGCGGTTCTTTTTCGTTCTTGGCAGCGACAGTTGCACAGACGGTATGCTTCCCAAATCCTCCTGCGCTGAATCCGTTTAAGGAAATGCTCTTGAGCCTATTTTTCTTCTCATCTTCCTCGGCAAGGCGCCTTGGCAATACAGCTAGACCCATTCCCCTAATCGCAAGGCGCTTAATCGTAGAGAATGAATCAAAACAGTATTCTCTTGAAAATGAATAATGGGCATTTTTCAGATGATTCTCTATAGTCATCCGATCTTCATCAAAAGCCTGGCGTACATATAAAATGGAAATTCCCTTTGCCCAATCTTGATCCTTTGGGCCTCCACTATGAGTAGGCGCAATATAAAATCCAAACTTATCGGAATATAGAGGCCAACTGATCACGGCATCTTTCACCAGCGGTTCGGCATCTACGAGAAGATCAATGTTTTCCATTAAAAGGCTTTGCATGGGATCATGAAATTGAGACGTCCTAACCGACAGTTGCAAATGTGGGTGAATCTTTTGAAGAGAAATCAAAAAATCTGGCCAAAGGTATTCCGCTAGGGATTCATATGTCCCAACGGTCAGAATTCCTGAGTAATCGTGATCAATGTGCCGCGCTCGAACTTGAATATCTTCAAGATCTCGCAAAATTCGCACGGCCTTCACATTCAATAGCTCGCCGGCCTTGGTTAAAGTGACTCCGTCCCGATTGCGAATAAATAAAGCCGCTCCAAATGCCTCTTCAAGCTTTTGTATGGCTCGTGTAATTGATGGCTGCGAAAGATTGAGAATATCCGAGGCATCATTGATTTTGCCTTTTCTCGCAACGACCACAAAGATTCTCAATTTATCGAGTTCTTTTAATAATTCAGACATATGCGTAAAACGTATAGATAATATGCATTAATATCAATTTATTTTTGGAGTGTAACTGGGTACCTTAGAGGAAATGGCGCATGTTGCGTCTGAGAGAGTCGCTCTTCGGCTTCAATTAGGAGATTATGTATGAAATTCGTTATAACAAATCTGTTGGCATTAGTTGCACTGAGCCCACTTGCTAAAGCCCAACTTGTCTGTGAGAGCGCTGCAAACAGCACTTCCGCCAGATTGGAATTCCAGTTCGATCAACCGGGGCGTATGAAAGCGACCCGAATGGAATACCAAGGCAGGAGTGTCCTGGGCGATCCCTTATCCGACTATAACAATATGGGCGTTATTTTTTTTCACGGGGCAGATGACATTAACTTCCATGCCTCTGAGAACTCTGATGATTTCTTTGTTACTGTTCCAGCATTTGGTACTCAGATAACCGTAACGCGCGGGAAATGTCGACCACAAAACAGTGCGCGCGATATTATAGGACGTGGCGAGCTGGGAGATGGCCTCTTCGGAACTTGTTCAGACCCTGATTCGATAGGCTACCTTGGAATTGCCAAAAGCAGGGCTAACTATTCAGCATACGCTCAATGTGCTCCACTTAGCGCTCATCGAACCAGCGACTATGAAATTTCGACGGAATGTATCAATGATTCTAAAACGGCCGTAGCTCGGGCGAATTATCATTGTGAATAGGGATCGAAAATTTCTGCGATTTGAAGCGCGCTGAATACAAAGCACGCTTTGTTGAACGAAATTTAAAAAGAAATTTGAAGAGTCATACGGCGCCAGAGATCCTGAGCGCCATTTTTCTTTCAAACAAGTGAATACTGATCACCACTTCCGAAAGTTTCAAATTCAACTATTGGAGTTTATAGAGGATTTGGCGTCTCGTTTTTGCCTCGGGAAGTTCGAAAAGGTCTACCCACCGCTTTCGGTCGCCCGTCTTATGGAGCAAGACAAATCAGTTAAGCGCAAACCTTTTAGAACAAAAGAGCTCACGCGAAACTGCTTCCGCCACTCACGTCCTTTTGAAGCACTCGGATGGCATATCATTGGATGTCGAATTTCCGCGATTTGTGCCAGGCGATTTCCTGGTCTTGTGCCACTCCTAAATGCCTGAGCAGCGGTTAGTGATTCGCAATTTCCACTGGCACAA
>JAYVPO010000030.1:0-2600 GCA_043757325.1 bacterium | reverse complement strand
GTAGATCTACCGGCCCATTGAATTTTTTTGATGATAGTTCTGCAAGTTTTACACGCTTCACCGTCGCGACCATACACATTTAAAAGTTCCGCAAACTCTCCAGGCACTCCGCTGGCGTTCACATAATTTACAATGCTGGTGCCGCCAAAGTTCAGAGATCGTTCCATCACACCAATAATTTTTTCCCATAATAATTCTGGGTTTTTAATTTTTTTCACCGGACGTTTGGGATTAACTCCAAGAAGGAATAATGATTCGTCGGCATAGATATTTCCAACCCCTGCAATAATTGATTGATCAAGAAGTGCCGCTTTACTATTTTTTGAGCTACTGGCAAGTTTAGCCAAAAACAATTTTTTTGCGGCTATGGAATCATGAAACGGATCAGGAGCTAATTTTTTGCCGGTAAAGAATTTTGATTCATTTTTTACTGCCGTTAGCGTACCGAATCTGCGTGTGTCGTAAAAATAAATTTTTTTATCGCCAATTTTGAAGCCCGCTCTAATTTGCAAACCCTTTCCAGATTTTTTCTCTGCTACTTTTCTAATATTTTCTGGGATCGCTTTGCTATTTGACTGCAACATCTTCCCCGTCATTCTTAGGTGCTGCACTATGGCCAAGCCATCCTGAAAACGGAAAATGATATATTTACCGCGACGAGAAATTCCCTGGATTTTTTTTCCTGCAAAAAAATTGGGCGCGAGCTCGCTTTCGAACCAAACTTTCGAGTCGAAAATTTCTAGCGTATCGAGAATTTTTCCTTCAGCCCAAGCAAGGCCTCTGGCCACTGTTTCTACTTCGGGGAGTTCGGGCATAGGAAAAGATAAGTAACGGGAATTATTGAGGGTTGCAAGGTGCATTTTGGCAGAATTTAGCCAGGTGAGCCTTAGGTCACCCGATTTTGTGATTTTTAGAGATTGCTGGCCGGGAAAATGAGTGCTTTGGCCCAAGCGACGGGAACATTTATAAATCGCGCTGGGCGGCCACCAGATATGTCTAAATCAATTTTATTCCCCGCCTAATCCCATGCGTGTAGCTTCAAATGGCAAAAAAGATAAGAAAGTTGGTAGTGCTTTTTAAACATTGGGTTTTGAAGCAATTGAATATTCGCTTCCAGTGTGGTGGTATCGTGTCATGAAATTTCTTTTCTTGAGCCTTGCTGGACTAAGCTTGGTTGGTTGCGGCACAATCCAATCGATATCGGTATCTGAAATTTTACCATCTAATAGAGCATTATCTCGGCGGAAGAAACAGCCACATGCTATTTAATGCTGTTTATTCCCGACATTATCATCGCCGATAAACTTCGTAGGCAATGCCCCAGTGGGGAAGTAAATGGAATCCAATCAAAGCTTACCCTCCGAAATTTTCTCTTTTTTCGATTATATAAGCTTCATGCAGACGCATACTGCTCAAAAATATAGATATTGACGAGCGTATTTCCCTGCTTAACAAGGCAGGCCAAAACTTAGATCGCCATCATTTATAAATTAAAATAATTTATTGCTTTAGCTCTTTCAAAGAAAGAACTGTGCACTTTGCTCCAACCGGATTCACCAATACTGAAAATTCCATGCTACAATTGCTGTCGTCGCCTTCAACCACACAGGGCGCCTCAACATAAATATCGTATTGTTCGGCTCCATTTATCATTCCTTCAAAACTTGCTTTAAAAGACAAATTGTTTTTGTCGGCACTTGTTTGTCCAATGAAAGAACGGGCCGCCGCATATTTGGCGTAGTTTTCGCATTGAGCTGCGAAGCTAGATGCGGAAAAGAAAAGAGCGGCAAGAACTACAAGAGAAAAAGTCTTCATATATGGTCACCTTATACATGTTTTGTTTAAATTCAAAGAAGCAGCAACGGTATGGCGCAATGCGCAACAGTATGCAATATGCAATTTATTAGGATTTAATTAGGATCAAAACCGTTAAAAGGCCCCCCGCCTTGAGAGGCTAGCAAACTGCACTATACAACAATGGCATTGGCCGGACGGTGCATAAATCCCACGTAAAATATAAATAATAATAATTTATTTTTTATCGCCTAGCGCCAATCGATGGCAGGTTTTTATCTAATTTTGGAATAGATAAACTCTAAATATTCTAATAATCAAAGAGTCGAAAATGGGGCATATTCACTTTCGGTAAACAATGATCCCTAAGGAGACTTTATGAAGCGTTTTTATTCAGGCTTTAAAATTTTAGTAACCGCAATGAGCGTTTTGGTTCTTTCCACTCCTGCGAACGCAAGACCTAATTTCTGCGCAAGCCAAGTCAAAGAACCGGCCATCAAGTTACTGGCCTTGCACTATGATTTAGATCAGGCCACAGCCGCGAAGGCAATTGGTGATGAAGTTACTCAGCGCCATTCGATCTTGGCTCCAGACGGTAAACACAAATTTATAGTTCTAGAAACGATTGCCACCACTGGAAAAATGACTGATCTTCGAATTCGCATGATTTTCGCTTTGCTTGGAGACTCAAACCCTAGTGTTGATTGTGTTTTAATGGGGCAAGAGATTTTAGACATGAGCAATATTTTCTAAAGACCAGAATTCAATAGATTGAACTCAGGTTGAGAGTCAGCCAATTAATTTCG
>JAYVPO010000029.1:0-2606 GCA_043757325.1 bacterium | reverse complement strand
ATTCCGTAGAGAAAAAAATCCAGTGTGATGGCTAGGAGCGCAACAATAATAATTTCGCTCTTGTTCATGGTGGCGGTGTTTAAGCGAAGCAGCGCGGTGCCCATATAAATATAAGAAAGTAGGCCAATGATCAGCATATTTAGAACAGGGGCAAACCTAAGAAATTGAAAGAAGAGTCGCTCCGCTTTTTTTACAAACAAAGGACGCAAGAGCAGGCCGAAAATTCCAGGGACCGAAACCATGAAAGTCATATCGCGAAAGAGTGGAAGGATTTGTAAGCGTGAAAGTTTAGGAAAAAACAGAAGACACATCAATGCGGCAAAAAACGGCGAAATCAGAGAGGAGATCAAAGTAAAAGAGAAGGAAAAACTCATATCTCCTTTCCATTTTTTTACAAACTGGGGTGCCACCAATGCAACGGGACAAAGTGAGGCCCAAAATAATCCATAAAATAAGTGCTCATCGTTGAGCAAAAAATACGCCGTGAGCCAAATTATTGAAGGCACAAAGAAAAAACATATAAATAAACCCACCCAAGTATCTGGCGATCGAAAATCTCTTAAAATGGAGCGAAAATTTGAATCTGTGCCTATAGTGGTTACAAACATTAGAATCATCAAAAGTGGCATGGAGAACTGGCCAAGAGCAAGTGCTTGATAAGGAAGAAAAAAAGCCAAAATCAATCCGAAAAAAATTGGTAATCCCATTTAAATCCATCATGAACTCAAACTTTTTAATTAAAAACAAAATACTCTTTTTCTACCTTCTTTTTTTTATAATTGTGGCGGGCGCCGCTCAGTGGCGATCCCATATTAAAAATAGTAATTCCGAACTAAAGCTATATTGGTTTGTGCCCGATGGTTTGCGTGCCGAGCCTAGCGTTTTCAAAATTTACGAATGGGCAAAGGCGGGAGATCTGCCTAACCTAAAGAGATTGATGGAGTCTGGTTCATATGGATATTCTCGTCCCGTTTTTCCCTCTCATACTCCAGTAAATTTTGCGACTTTAATGACTGGCACAACGCCGGCGGTTCATGGGGTGGCTGATGGAGCTATGCGAATTGAGGGCTATCCGCTTGCGATGGCGGCAAGGGGCGGTTTTAGTTCCGTATCAAAAAGAGTCCCTTCCATTTGGTCAACACTAGAGGCGAATAAATTATTAGTAAGTCTATTATCTGTGCCAGGGTCTACCCCGCCGGAGCTTTCAAGGGGGAACACCATTCGTGGAAGATGGGGGGCTTGGGGACTAGAATTTCCTGCGATTATTTTTCACTCGGATCAAGACTCTCAACTTAGGGAAAAAATAGGCGCCAATAAAAGAGTTTTTACCTTTGGGATGGACCTCACCCGATTTAATCGAGCGGGAAAAGCCATTGATTGGAGAATTGCGAACATCAAATCTTATTCCGAGCTGAGGGAAGTTAGTTTTGTGAATTGGGGCGCCACGATTTATGGCCTGATATTGGATTCAACAAACGACAATATCGAAAATTACGACACTGTTATTTTTTCTAAAGATAAGCGTTCGGCGCTTGCTTCGGTTATGGTTGGAAATTGGAGTGGTTGGCTCGCCATCCAATTGAAGTGGCAAACGAAAAACGATTATAATATTAATACACCTAAAAAGAGTGACCTTGAGGCGGAGCTTTCCACTATAAAGATCGACTCTTCCTTTAAAGCGACAGTAATAAAGTTAGGCAAGAAAGATTTTTTTCGCGTCAGGTTTTTATATGATGGAAATAATTTGTATTCTACGCAGCCTCCAGAGATTTCTGATAAAATGCAAAGAGCACTTGGTCCGATGGTTGACTTTGTCGACAACTATCCTCCGCAATTAATTTATTTCCAGGAAGATAAAAAAACATTTTTGCAAGAAGCTGAGCAGTCGCTCAATTGGCATAAGTCTGCCGTGCAGTTTCTGAAAAAGGATTTAAGCTCTGAGGTGGTGATACACAGTATTTATACCCCCAATCAAATGCTCACAAGCAGATGGTGGATGCCATACTTGGATCCACTTAGCCCAAAATATAAAGAAATAGACGATGAATCTCGAGCGGCTTTGTGGAATGAGATGAAGCATCTTTATATTAAAATTGACGAAATATTGGGCGAAATAATGAAATTGTCCGATCCAAATACATATATCGTTTTTGGATCCGATCACGGCGCCTTACCGCTTTATAAAGAAATTCGTCTTAATAATTTATTTGCGAAAAAGGGCTGGCTAAAATTTAAGTTCAATCTGCAAAGAGAAGAATATGAAATCGACTGGAAGAATACAAAAGTAGTTTTTCTTCAAATGGATAATGTTTATATAAATCCAAGGGGCCTCGATGGGGAATACCGCAGGGCTCACGGTGACGACTACGAAAAATTGCGTAACGAAGTGGCAGCGGCGATCGAAGAATTGATAGATCCCACAACGCACCTTTCAGCGTTAACCAAGGCTTGGAAGTGGGAACAAGTGGAGCATGAGTTACAATTGCCACCTGATCGAGTGGGAGATTTGGTGATTTCCAATGCGCCTCCTTTTTTGTGGGCGGAAGATGTTTCTCCGGAATTGAATATTTTTCAAGAAACCCTGCGAGGTGGCTATAAACAGGGAA
>JAYVPO010000028.1:0-2609 GCA_043757325.1 bacterium | reverse complement strand
TCAATATCTTCAGTTAAAACGGTTCTCTCCTGGAAAAATCGACTTTTACCATAACCAAAGATGGGGAAAGAAAGTTTGCACGCTTGGTGAAATAGGTTTAGAAAATGAATCATGGAGCCATTCAAAAATCTCTTCAACGCAGATTCAATCCGGGCCACAGCATCAGAAATAAAGTCAAAACATCCCGCATTCCAAAATGAAGACTTTTTAGCCTGTGTACTTCCTCAGATTGAATCGCAGGAAATGAAAACGCGAGTGAAAACAATTTCTAAAGCGTTAGGTGAATTTCTTCCAGAGTTTCCACACGCTGTTAAAATCTTAACTTCCGCCACGAAATCAGAAAAAAATCCCACCGGCCTTTCAGGATTTCAGGTTTGGCCTTTCACGCAATTTGTGGAGGATTTTGGCGGAGATTACTGGAAGATCTCTCTGGAATCTCTTAAGCAACTTACCACAGTTATGTCGGCCGAATTTGCGATTCGGCCCTTTATCATCGCCCAACAAGACAAAACACTTAAGTTGCTACTTGAGTGGACTAAAAGCACAAACGTGCATGTGCGAAGATTGTGTTCTGAAGGTTCGCGTCCGCTCTTGCCCTGGGGCCAGCGCCTTAAAGAGATTCAAAAAAATCCAGAATTAACTCTGCCTATATTGCGAGCTCTGAAAAATGATCCGGAACTCTATGTCAGAAAATCAGTGGCCAATCATTTAAATGATATTACGAAAGATCATCCGCGATTGATTGTGGAAGAGTTAAAAAAATGGAACCGAGAGCAGCCAAAAAATAAAGAAATATACTGGATCACAAGGCACGCGCTTCGCACTCTCATTAAAGCCGGTGATAAAAATGCTCTCGCACTTTTAGGTATCAAAAATGCCAACGCGAAAGGTCCAAAATTGCAGATCAATCCTGCGGCTATTAAAATGGGCGCTTCGATCACCATTTCTTTTCAAGTAACTGCCGTGAAAAAAGAAAAGTGGCTAATCGATTATATTGTTCATCATAAAAAAGCTAATGGCACCCACTCCCCAAAAGTCTTTAAATGGACGGAGCGCCAGGTCGTTAAAGGGCCCATCTCGTTACTTAAAAAACATTCTTTTAAAAAAATCACTACACGGAAATATCACACCGGCGAGCACTATATTGAAATCCAGCTCAACGGAAAACCGGTAATTAAAAAGAAGTTTCAGTTGGTCACTTCAAGCTAATCATTTCTGAAATTCAGCCGAAAAAGTCTTGTCAATTTTTTGACAGGAGTAAACATGCTGAAGATTCTTTTTTTCGTACTTGTCACCCTCACAATCACACCAGGCACGGCTAACGCAGAAAATATTCGTTGGCAAAGTTTGCCCTACGGCGCGGTAAAATTCTGGATCTCGCATAAAGAAAAGGGCGCGATCTTTATTGATGAATTCATTAAGACTCCAGGTAAATTTCAGGAAAAGGTAAATACAAACGTTTACTACGATTTAAACAAAGCGCAATTAGAGATCGACAGAATCAATTCATTCACGCAAGAAACGGTACCACGTAATCTAAAGATTTTTGCAGAGCCAGTTTCCGAGCTTACTAATGATGTGGTTTGGGAAACAAAAAATCAGTGGAGCCAGGCCTGGGAAATTAAATTCAAAGAATGGCTTGAAGCAAATGTGGATGCACATTTTCTAAAACGATATGGCGTTGCCACCGACTGCGCAGATGTGGCCTTTGCTTTTCGTTGGATATTTTCTAGAATCTCCGGGCTCCCAGCAGCCGATTATTTAATGGGATCTAACCAGATTTTTACCAATGAGTCTATGCGTGCCGGATGGAAAAATCTTCCTACAAACACTTTGTGGTACCGCGATCAGCGGTTTTTAGCCGCATTAAATTATGTCTTAGACAATACTTATACCCATTCCTTGATGAACGACGCCTATCCAATTGCTATCAATAAAAGTTCACTAATCGGTGGCTCATTTTATCTAGATTTATATGAGGCAGATAGCGGGCACACCCAGTTTATACCAAGCATGATTTTAGATCCGAGCCATCCCGAACCTTTACGCGCCTTAGCTTCAACTATTCCAAGAGATGTGCGCGATCTCGATGACTACGGTTTTCAGGGAAACTCGACCGATATGGAGCTTGGCGTGACCGCTTTTTTACGTTTTCGCTGGCCGGTGAAGTTGAACGGCAATTGGAAATTGGTGAGCGCTGAGCAGATGCCAAACTATTCCTTAGAACAATTTTCCTCTTCGTTTATGCAAGGAAGAAGAAATGCTGGTGAGGCCGCTATCTATAAATTAATGCCTGATTGGAGCCCCAATTATACACAAGCCATGAAAAGCCGTGTGCAGTTAATCCTCCAACGTTTTTCATCTCGAATAAAAATTGTCACAGATGGATACGCCTACTGTTCCACACACGGCGGCTGCGCGGAAGGAAGCGCCAGTTGGGAATTATGGAGCACGCCTTCACGTGATTTGGCTCTTGAAAACCTTTCAAACAGTATTACGGATCTATATTGGGATGGGAGTTGTGATCAATCCTGCCGAAATGAATTTGATTCAAAAAATTCTACCGTGATTACTTCAATTGATGGCCACTTCATCACTCTTGGCGATGC
>JAYVPO010000027.1:0-9646 GCA_043757325.1 bacterium | reverse complement strand
ACATTTCCCGGATGTTGGCGAAAACATTGAAGTCAAAATTTTCGAAGCCTCAGAACTTGAAAATATGGTACGATTTGGAGAAATCAATCACGCACTTGCGGCTGTATGCATCATGCTTGGACTTAAATATTTAAAAGGAACGAAATAGTGCCCATCCAAACTCATGGAGTAACCGATCGTGGCCGGGTTCGATCGACAAACCAGGATTCTTATTTAATGGACTCAAGTCAAAAGCTGTTTGTGGTGGCTGATGGCATGGGTGGTCATGCTGGAGGCGAGATAGCAAGCAAACTTTGTGTCGATCATATCCAAAATTTTTGTGCAGAAAATACCGCAGAGATTTATTCCAAAACTTTAATCGAATCCGAGCCGCGATTAGAATTCAATTCACTTTTGTCATCCGCAATTAATTTTGCTTCGGTTAAAATCTACGAGAAAGCCTTGGAAGAACCAGTACTCAGAGGTATGGGCACCACTGCTACGGTGTTAAAACTAGACGAGAAATTTGCCTACGTGGCCCATGTGGGAGACAGTAGGCTGTATTTAATTCGATGTGGCTACATCTATCAAATTACTTTAGATCATTCACTGGTCAGCGAACAGGTGCGGGCGGGCATTTTAACACCTGAGGAAGCAGCGCAACATCATCTTAAAAACGTCATTACACGCAGCGTTGGATTCCAAGAAGAAGAAGACGTGGACACCTTTTGTCTTCCTCTTGAAAAAGGCGATATTTTTTTACTATGCTCTGATGGTTTACACGGTAAGGTTACGGATGTGGATATTTCAGAAATATGCGCAAAAGACCTAAATTCGGCTGCCGAACGCCTAACTGATTTGGCAAACGATCGCGGTGGGGACGATAATATTACAACAGTCATAGTTTCTATTTTGTAAATTTCTAGAATTTCTAGTGTTTTTTTATAATTTTTAACCCGTTATCTAATTAGATCGTTTTTGCCTACTTAGTTTTATTTTCTATCCGACCGAATCACTATCAAATGATTTGGAATAGTGGATAGAAACTATGAAAAAATTTACTGTAATGATTGTTGGTGCGGACGCGCGTAAAACGCTGCAGTTTCAGATTCCGCAGCAACTTTTAAAGTTCTATTCTAGTAGCCTTGCGATTTGTTCCTTGGTTTTAGGGTATTTTTGTTTGGATTATGTAGAATTGCGAAGTTTGCGCAAAGCCTATTTTGCGGTAGTTGTGGAAAACAATCACTTAAAAGGCGAGGCCAAAGTTCTCGGCGAAAATTTAGACGAAGTGAAATCATCGTTGCAAAAAATTGAAAGTTACTCGACAAAAATCGAAGAACTTATGCAAGTCACCACCGACCGATTTGCCAAAAAAACCGGAATAGGTCCGCTTTCGATTAGAGAGGATAGTCTTCAACGAGATCAAACCGTCGAAAAGCATAAAATGCCTTTAGGGATCAATCTCGAACAGTTAACTTTCAAATCTGTTTTTCAAAAACTCTTTACGCTTTCGAGTTCTGCTGATTCACAAACCTTGCAACTGCAAAGTATTTTGTCAGCACTAACCGAACAGCATTCTATTCTAACTTCGATTCCATCGGTTTCGCCGCTTTCGGCCGGCTGGATTACGTCGCGTTTTGGCTCGCGAGTTTCGCCTTTTACAGGCGATATAAGTCAGCACAAGGGAATCGACATCGCGGCCCCTGTAGGAACGGCTGTTTATGCACCGGCGGATGGTGTGGTGGTTTTTTCCGGTGAAAAAGAGGGCTACGGGAATTTTGTGTTGCTAGCACATGGTTATGGTGTTGTGAGCGGATATGGACATAATGCACAAAATCTTGTGGGTATGGGCCAGATGATTAAAAAAGGCGATAATATAGCTACTGTTGGCCAATCTGGTCGAACCACAGGACCGCATTTACATTACGAAACGTGGGTCAATGGAAAAACGGCAAACCCGGAAAAATTTATTCTAAACATTGAGCAACTTGGGGTGCATTAAATTGTCTTTTGTCGACTTAAAGAACCGACCGCGCGCAGACGGTGATCGGTTTTCACAGGCTTTTTTATTCCCAAAAAGGCTGAAAAACTACTAAGCTCCAGTATCTAAAAGCCAGGTCCTTCCTGAACCAGAAATTAATTGCTCTTTTAAATGTTACTGAAAGGAAGATTGAAAAATCACTAACGAGATTTATGTCGACAGTAACGCGTTTGCCTGAATTACGGACATCGGTTGATGAATTTACGGGCGAGGAACTTGGCAAATACGATGAATTAATGAGCCGATCTGGAAGACTTGCAGATATCTTTATTGTTCAGTATCTTCGCACCAGAATCAAAATCGAAGACCCGGGTTTCAGTGGCTCTATGCGCGCCATGCTTAATCTTGCTGAAAAGCTAAACATTATAGATTCCGCCGAAGCATGGAATGCAATAAGAGAGCTTCGCAATCAGCAAAGTCACGAATACGAGGATGAGGATCTTCTGAAACTTTTTAAAGACGTTTTGCAGCAAGTTCCACGGCTAGAAGCAATCAAAGCTATTCTAAAAAATGCGTCTTAAAACTAGCGACTGCCAACAGATCTGCGCCTTGGTGAAAGGTTATTTTTCCGGCTATCCAGGCGAATTATTACTTTACGGGAGCCGCGTTCATGACCATTTGAAAGGTGGCGATATCGATTTAGTTGTTATTTTGGAATCGAAGATCGAAGTTGATAATTATAAAATCGTAGCCGCTATAAAAAATGCAATCGGGGACCAAAAAATTGACTTTTCGGTCATCGAAAAAGCAGCCAAAACGGCTCCTTTTTGGGCTGTCGCGCTTGAGAATGTTGCTGTACTTTGTAGCTGGAAATAAGCATCTGAGCCACAGAGGAACTTAACCAAACACCCACCAATAGTTGAGGAGAAAGGAATCAATCGTTTGCTCGGCCTTGAATTTTGAATTTAAAACATTCTAAAATTTGTGGCAGATAAAAGATTTTTATCGTCAAACATTGAATATTGGGTGTCTGAAAACGTTTTCTGAAACGTTTTACGTTTTCCAAAATACCACCCTGTGATTAAGTTATGCCAGAACACAGCGTGATGCAGCTCAAAGTCAAATCTATTGGTGTGATTTCTAAAATTGAAAATTAAACAATCTAAGGTCAACTGAACCGTAGGATTTAAACTTTTTGCGATGCAAAGGTCTGCGATCGGCAGAATGTCTTCTAGTCCGTTAAATAACGTTGGTAGACTAATGATTTTCCTTAATAGTCGCGCTAGTAAATCTTCCCGAGGATTTCTTTTTTTAACCGCGAGAAATATTGCTAACATTCCCTACCTTCGTAATGATTTTCCTGACTACCAAATTAAACGACTTTAAATTTACTTTTTCAAGTCTTGATCGATCTCCATGTCGCGAATTCGGCCCGGCAGCATCATGATTGCATCTGGATCCGTAACACTGCAACTAAAATTTGGAGGGCCAATTTTTTTCAAATTGAATTTTTTTTCCAAAGTTTTCTCAATATCCCGATCTGTTAAGTCTTTATTAATTATTCGAACGATTTTAATGTCAAATTTTTGTGCCTGATCTTCGATATTAGTATAAAAGCCTGCAGTCGTTTCATTTGAGTTGAAGCTTTCGAACAATATAATCGTCAAGTTTCTTTCAAGCTTAAGGTTATCGAAGACTCTATAATTTTCCAACTTGAGATCTTCACTTATTTTTGTGTTGAAAGGAACGACAATATCTGAGTAATAGTAGTCTTCATAAGTCCAATCTCGTGGGTTAACATTATACGTTCCAAAATTTAACCATCGCAACGCAGAAAAGTTTTGATAAAGATCCACCATCGCTGAAAGTGGTTTTTTATCAAACTTTTTATACCTCACAAGGTTTACTAGAGCTGGTTTAATTATGGATAAAGTGGGTGAATTTATATCGATCCCATCAGCCATTGCTACGAAATTAACGAGACGGTCTAAAAATTTTTCTGGTTTGTCCGGAGAACTGGAATCAAACGATAATTTAAACCAAATTTTACCTAACTTCACTATTTCAGGACTCAGACCTACGAAATTGTTTAGGTTATCATAAGGGGTTTGCAAACTTTTAATATATTCTTTATTTTTTTCAATTCGTGCTTTCAAAATAGAAGTTTCAAATTCCTCCCCACTGGCGAGCACGTCATTGATGTCATCAATTTGCAACTTTGCAATTTGGAGACTACTTTCGATTGAGTTTTGCAACGAAGAATGATGCAAAACCACATTTAAAGCCTCAGGAATTTCTTTAAAAAATTTTCGATATGATTCGGATTTGACTGTAGCTTCAAAGAATTCCCCTGCCTCGTCGCTTATTGAGTAAAAAGAAGCTGCTTCGGCTGACTGAGAGTAGGATTGCAGCAAATGACCTTAACCAGATCTTAACCAGACACCCAGCAAGATTTTAACCAGAAGATCTTAACCAGACACCCAGCAAATTTTGAGTAAGAAATAAGCAATCACTCGCCCAAGGCTCAAATTTTAAAGTTCAAATATTTTAAAAATTTGTGACAGTTAAAAGATATTGTCGGCATCCATTGAATGTTGATCGCAGGGTGTCTGCAAACTTTCTTGCAAACTTTCTCCCAGGCTTAAATTTTAAATATTTTAAAAATTAGTGGCAGTTAAAAGAAGATTAACCAGACATCCAGCTAGATTTGAGTAAGAAATAAGCAGTCGCTCGCCCAGGCTTAAATTTTAAGTCTCAAATATTTTAAAAATTTGTGGCAATTAAAAGATATTAGCGGCAACCATTGAATTTTGAACGCTGGGTGTCTGCAAAAACTTGTAGCTGTATACACTTCCCTCGTAACAAATATTTCGATTCAATTATTTTTTCAAACTCTGCTCGCAACGTTCTGCAAACGCGGTCCAGTTGCGATCTTAACCAGACACCCAGCAAAATTTGAGTAAGAAATAAGCCATCGCTCGCCCAAGGCTCAAATTTTAAATTTCAAATATTTTAAAAATTTGTGGCCGTTAAAAGATATTAGCTGCAACCATTGAATGTTGAACGCTAGGTGTCTGCAAAAACTTTGCTGGGTGTCTGCAAACTTTTCTGCATCTGCAAACTTCGCAAACTTTGCTGGGTATCTGCAAACTTTCTGGCAATTGTAAAGATATTAGCGGCAACCATTGAATTTTGAACGTTGGGTGTCTGCAAACTTTACTGGGTGTCTGAAAACTTCTCTGCATCTGCAAACTTTACTGGGTGTCTGCAAACTTTATTTGTTGTTGAACGCTGGGTGTCTGCATCTGCACTCAAACTTTAATTGCACAGGGTTTCTGCAAACTTTATTTGTTGTTGAACGCTGGGTGTCTGCAAACTCTGCTGGGTGTCTGCAAACTCTGCTGGGTGTCTGCATCTGCATTACAACCAGGAGTAAAAATAGAAAAGGAAAAAATTAAAATACGAATGACAATTTGATTCATATCGCAACTGTAGTCGATGCATTTGCACACTACCATCAAAAATTCCAGGGTCTCCCTGCCAAACTTTTTTATTTAGAGATTTAAACCAATCCCCAGCAATATTTGAGTAAGAAATAAGCAATCGCTCACCAAGGATTTAATTTTAAATTTCTAATACTTTAAAAATTTGTGGGAATTATATAATTTTCTCGGCCACTGTTGAATTTTGACTGCTGGGTGTCTGCAAACTTTCCTCAACAACTCTTTGGCCCGCAACTAGCAGAATGAGCTGGTGCCAAATGAAAAAAGGACAAGGCGACAAGAAAAACTCGACGAAGACAGTGCTATTCGCACGGCGAGGAGGGTTTTTCGAAGTCAACGCAGTCATTTTTATCATTTCGCACCAGCGGCCAGATTTTTTCGACGGCGTCGCAAGCTGGACATACCCCATTAGGCTTTCGAATTATAATTCGCACGTGATGAGTGCCATGAGGGCCATATCCATCTGTATCCAGCGAATGCATTTCAGCTAAATTGCCGTCTGAAGTTCTAAAATCTAAGGGGTGCCTATTATCCAGAAAATTATCTTTCGTGCTGTAAATTATCATGATCTCACGCGAATTTAACTGTAGGTCAACTGGGTAATTCAACTCGTTTCTCTCGATTAATTCCAAGATCGATAAAATAGAGGACTTTGGCAATCCACCAAATACTCTATCGGTCGGCAGCCCGGTATTGGCTTCCTTCACAATATGTGCGGCCACGCCAAATGCCGGAGCAACCAGTATCGCCCGGTCATAAATCGTTTTTTTATGAGCTAGCATATGATGAATAACTAAAGATCCACCAAAAGAATAACCCGTTAAAGTAATCTTAAGTTTGGTCAGCCTTGCAACAGCAACTGCCTCATCAAGATCAGCAATCCAATGCTCAAGTCTAAAATTACCTACAGAATCGTAATTTTCCTGCCCATGTCCGGAAAGAAGGACTTCCAAAACAATCTGCCCACGCTTTACTAAATCTTCGCGTAACGGACCAACCGACTTTGGACTTCCACCCATGCCATGAACCAAAACAGCGATGCCTGCTGGATTTTCAGGGATATAAATTCTCGGCCTTTCCTCGCTCTTTACAAATTTAAAATCTCCGCGTCTTTCGCGTCTCGTGTCAAATTCCGATAATAACTTTCTATACTCAGGGTGGTGGGGGCTGCTAACAGCAAATGAATTTGAACACTCTACGGTGTTTGTTCTATCTGTAGCCCAAAGACTATTTTGAAAGCAAATAAAACAAAATAAAAAACTTACTATGTTCTTTTGGAAAATAAATAATGTCCTACAAACCACTCATCACCTCGCTCGAAACCAAATGTTTCGGCACAAGCCAGAAAAAAAATCCGCCATCTTTGAAACATTACATTAGCTCCATCTGGATGATGTTTCAACGCAGAAATTGCCGCGTTTTTATTTCTATCGAGATTTTTTAGCCAGTCAAGGCTTGTTTTTTGATAATGTTCCCCTGAAATCTTCCAATAATTTTCAATTTTTAAATCATCCTGAAAGGTTAGCGGCAAAGACCATGATGGCATCAATCCACCCGAAAAAAAATGTTTGGTCATCCAGTCGTCGGAATTCTTATTTTCAAAAAAATAAGGCCACTCTTTGTGACAAAAAATATGAAAAAAAAGCTTGCCGGCTCCATTTAGCCACTCAGAAATTTTGGCGAATAACTGAAGGTGATTTCTCACATGTTCAAACATTTCAACGGAGATAATACGGTCGAATTTTTGAGCAGTTGAAAACAGGTTAATGTCTGAAGTAATGACCGTTACATTTCTCAAATTTCTCTTTGCAGCCAATTCATCAATATAAAGCTTTTGGGTTTTGGAATTTGAAACCGCAGTGATTTGGGCTTTCGGGTAATGTTCTGCCATCCATAAAGTTATCGCACCCCACCCACAACCGAGTTCCAAAATATTTTGCCCATCTTGCAGTTCAGCGCGCTCACAGGTTAAAGCCAGCATCTTTTCTTCAGCTTCATTCAAAGTGCTTTCCTTCGATTCGTAATAACAACTTGAATATTTTTTGCGCGCTCCCAAGCATGCATCGTAAAATTCCGTTGGAACTTCATAATGCTGAGAATTTGCAGCGGTGGTCTCTACAGCAAGCGAACTTTCAGACATCTGCTTACGAAAAGTATTGATATCAGTATTGTTTATTTCTGCAATCCGTTCACGAAGGAGCTTCCTGATCCCGAAGTTAATCAACGCATCTGGGACGAATCCTTTATCTAAAAGGTCGAAAATCATTCTAAAAGCGACCGTTCATTACCGGCGGTATTGCCCGTGGTTTTAGTAAAACAAACTGATAGCAGCCAATAACTCGCTCACGAAATCCGCCCTCACAGTAGGCAAAATAGTACTCCCACATGCGTTGAAATTTCTGTGAAAATTTTAAGCGTGTCATTTCATCTTTGGCTTTGACAAAAGACTCTCGCCAAATTTTTAAAGTTTTGGCGTAATCCACGGTGATATCGTGAGCATCACATAACACAAATTCCGAAGATTTTGCGGCTGCATTTAGTAAAACAGAAATACTCGGAATGGCACTTCCTGGGAAAATATAACGCTGAATAAAATCCACATTTTTACTGGCATAATCAAACAGCTGGTCGCGCATGGTGATCCCTTGCAGAACAAAAATTCCATCATCCGTAAGCAGGTCGCTGCATTTTTTCATGTACGTATCTAAGTACTGTAAACCAACCGCCTCGACCATTTCCACCGAAACAAGCTTGCTGAACTTCCCCTGCAAATCTCTATAATCTTGAAGCAATACAGTAACTTGCCCCTGCATTTTTTCGGTCTTGATGCGCTCGGCAACATATTGAAATTGAGCCTTTGAAAGGGTTGTTGTGGTGACCTTGCAACCGTATTTTTGGGCGGCTTGGATGGCACAACTCCCCCACCCCGAACCGATCTCTAAAAGATGATCATGGGGTTTTAAATCGAGTTTTTTAAATAAAACTGAAAGTTTATTATTCGAGGCGGCGGCTAAATCGTTATCGTCGCCGGCAAAAATAGCCGACGAATACATCATGGTAGAATCTAAAAATTTTGAGAAAAATTCATTTCCTAAATCATAATGAGCTTCGATATTTTTCTTGCTTTGATCTCTCGTGTCACGATTTAAATAATGAAAACCGCGCAGCAAAGGCTTAACCAAATTTGCAAGACCTGATTCCATCGCATTCATAACATCCCGGTTGCGACAAAAAATCTGCACAAGATGCACTAAATTGTCACAGGTCCACTCGTTTTCCATATAGCTTTCGGCAACGCCAATGGTACCGCGTAGGGCTATTCGACGGTACATGGCAGGATCGAGAATTTTTACTTTGGCATGAAGCTCGTGTCCGCGTGTTCCAAAACGCTCGACGCCGGAGCCATCTTCTACTTCAAGGTAACAGTCTTTGATAGGTGCTAATGTTTTAAAAACACCTCTACGGTAAGTGCTGGAAAGTGAAAAACTTCGTGAAGCGCTGGTCGAAAATCCTTTTGCAGTACTTTGCATCGCTAATCCCTTTTACATGGATCGTCGGTACTGACCTCCGACCTCAAACAATGTTTGTGCTATCTGACCTAGGGAAGCATACCTTACTGTATTCATGAGTTCAGCAAAAACATTTCCATTCTCTAAAACCACAAGTGCTAGGTTTTTTAATGCACCAGTACAATGATGTTTATTTCTCGTTTCAAAATCTTCCAGTCGCTGTAATTGGTCATCTTTTTCCGCGTAACTTGCGCGCGCCAATTCGATTTCAGGTCGGACGTAATCAGCTTCCAAGACTTTGGGATTTAGGTAAGTATTTACTCCAATAATTGGCAATTCGCCCGAGTGTTTAAGCTGTTCGTAGTACAGACTTTCTTCTTGAATTTTGCTGCGTTGATACTGTGTTTCGATCGCGCCTAGAACTCCTCCTCGAGCTGAAATACGGTCAAATTCTTCAAGCACAGCTTCTTCCAACAAGTCGGTAATTTGCTCCAAAAAGTAGGAACCCTGATTGATATTTTCACACTGATTTGGCCCAAATTCTTTATTGATAATCATTTGAATAGCCATGGCACGTCGTACGCTATCTTCAGTTGGTGTTGTAATGGCTTCGTCAAAAGCATTGGTATGCAACGAATTGCAATTATCGTAAAGAGCCAGAAGTGCCTGCAGAG